>NZ_JBFAET010000225.1:0-13056 GCF_040642095.1 Streptomyces sp. NPDC020362 | reverse complement strand
GCCGAGGCGGCCATGGACGCGGGCGACATCTGGGCGGCCGAGTCCTTCCACGTACCGCCCGTCGGCAAGAGCGACCTGTACCGCAACGAGGCCTCCGACGCCGCCGTCACCGCCGTCCTGCTGGCCGTCGAGCGGTTCGCCGACGCCTCGTACAAGCCCCGACCGCAGACCGACGACGGCGTCCACGTCGTGTGGCGCGACGCCCACCGGCAGGAGCGGCGCCGGATCGACTGGGAGAACGACAGCACGGAGCGTGTACTGCGCGCCCTGCGCGGTGCCGATTCGCAACCGGGTGTTCTCGACGAACTCCTCGGCCGCGAGGTGTTCCTGCACGGCGGCCACCCCGAGGACCGGCTGCGCGGCCGCCCCGGTGCCCTGCTGGCGACCCGGGCCGGCGCAGTCTGCCGGGCCACCCGCGACGGCGCCGTGTGGATCCCGGAACTGCGCCCGCGCAAGAGCTCCGGCGACCCGGCACCCTTCCGGCGCCCCGCCGCCTCCGTACTCGCCGGGTTCTCCGGCCAGGACATCCCCGAGCTTGCGGAAGCCGACGTCCCGCTCGAACTGCCCGCGCACCGGCGCACCTGGACGGACATCCGCTACCGGCAGCGCGGCGACGCCGGTTTCCTCACCTTCTCCTTCCCCGGCGGGGCGATGAGCACCGACCAGTGCCGCAGGCTGCTCGCCGCCTACCGGTACGCGCTCGCCCGCCCCACCCCGGTCCTGGTACTCGGCTCCGACCGCGACTTCTTCTCCAACGGCATCCATCTGAACGTCATCGAGGCGGCCGCCGACCCGGCCATGGAGTCCTGGACCAACCTCAACGCCATGGACGACCTCGTCGAGGCGGTACTGCGCACCACCGACCGGCTGGTGGTGGCCGCGCTCGCCGGCAACGCGGCCGCCGGCGGCGCGATGCTCGCCCTCGCCGCCGACCAGGTCTGGTGCCGTACGGGAGCCGTCCTCAACCCGCACTACCGGCGGATGGGCCTGTACGGATCCGAGTTCTGGACGTACACGCTGCCGCGCCGCGCGGGCGCCGCCACCGCCCGCCGGCTGACGGAGGAGGCCCTGCCCCTCAGCGCCGCGTCGGCCGCGCGGATCGGGCTGGCGGACCGTCTGGTACCGGCGGCGCCGGGGGAGTTCACCGCTGAGGTCGAGAGGCTGGCCGCCGACCTCGCCGCCGCACCCGACCTGCGGCAACGGATCGCCGCCAAGGCCGCGGCCCGCCGCAGGGACGAGGGGGTACGACCGCTCGCGGACCACCGGAGTGCGGAACTCGCCCGGATGCACGCCGTCTTCTTCGACCCCGAGGCCCCGTACCACGCGCTGCGGTCGGCCTTCGTCCGCAAGAAGCCGGCCGGATCCACCCGGCCCCTGGCACCCGTCGCCGGGGCGGACCGTTGAGCGCCTCGGCCGCCCGGCTGCTCGTGGCGGGCGTCGGGAACATCTTCCTCGGGGACGACGCGTTCGGTCCCGAGGTGATCCGCGCCCTGGAGCGGCGCCCGCTGCCGCCCGGGGTGCGCGTGCGGGACTTCGGCATCCGCGGCCTGGACCTCGCCTACACCCTGCTCGACGGCTGTGCCACCGCCGTCCTGGTCGACGCGGCCCCGCGCGGACTGCACCCCGGCACCCTCACCCTGATCGAGGCGGAACCACCCGACGGCACGGTCGTGCCCGAGGCCCACGGCATGGACCCGGAGAAGGTGCTGGCCCTGGCCGCGCACCTGGGCGACGAGCCGCTGCCCCGGGTGCTCGTCCTGGCCTGCGAGCCCGGCGTCCTGCCGAGCGGCGACGAGGACATCCTGCCCGGGCTCAGCACGCCCGTGCGCGAGGCCGTCGACCGGGCCGTGGACGCACTGCACACGCTGATCCCCGTCCTGCTGGCGGATCCGGCGGCGCCGGCACCCCCGTTGGGCCGCCCGATGGAATCCGGGCCCCCGCACGCGGCTGCGCTGCCGGGGCTCGTGCCCGACGGAGCCGAAGATCGGTGAGACCCCGGGCCGCACGGGACGCGGCCGGGGCTCCGCTTCACGACTCCGAGGAGCTGCGCCCATGTGCCGGTCCGACGTCAAACAGGCCGTGCTGGCGAAGAACGACGATCTGGCCGCGCGCCTGCGCGACGACCTGACGCGGCGGGGCGTGGCGGTGGTCAACCTGCTGTCCAGCCCCGGCAGCGGCAAGACGGAACTCCTCGGCCGGGTCCTGGCCCAGGCAGTGGAACGGGGAGTTCCGGTCGCTGCCCTCACCGCCGATCTCGCGACCGAGAACGACGCCGTCCGGCTCGCCCGGTCGGGTGCGCCGGTCCAGCAGCTGCTCACCGACGGACTGTGCCATCTGGAGGCACGGCAGGTGCGCGGGCGGCTGGAGGGCTGGCTGCCGGCGGACACCGCGGTGCTCTTCGTGGAGAACGTCGGCAACCTCGTCTGCCCGGCGTCCTACGACCTCGGCGAGAACCTGCGGATCGTGCTGATGGCGGTGACCGAGGGCGAGGACAAGCCGCTGAAGTACCCCACCGCGTTCGGCTCCGCCCATCTGGTCGTCATCACCAAGACCGACCTGGCCGAGGCGGCCGGCTTCGACGAGGGCGCCTTCCGGGAGAACGTCCAGCGGGTCAACCCGGGGGTGGAGATCGTCCGGTCCTGCGCCCGCACCGGCGACGGGGTCGACACGCTCCTGGCCCACACGCTCGCCGCCCGGCACGGCGCCCCGCCGCACCGGCCCCCGCTCGCCCCGCACCCCCACGGCCACCACCACACCGCCTCCGCCCCCGTCGCGTGACCGCGCCCGTCACCGGACCGGTACGCCGCCGGCTCACCGTGCGCGGCACGGTGCAGGGGGTCGGGTTCCGGCCCTACGTCCACCGCCTGGCCGCCGACCTCGCGCTGGGCGGGTTCGTCAGCAACACCGCGAACGGCGTGCTCATCGAGGTCGAGGGCCCGGCGGAGGGCGTCGGACGCTTCTGCGACCTGCTGTCCGAGCAGCCCCCACCGCTCGCCTCGGTCACCGGCGTCGGCTGCGAGGACCTCCCCGCCACCGGGGGCGCCGACTCCTTCACCATCCGTCCCACCGAGGAGTCCGCCGGCCGGACCCAGCTCCCGCCCGACACCGCGACCTGTGCCGACTGCCTCAGCGAGCTGGCCGATCCCGGCGACCGCCGCCACCGCCACCCGTTCATCACCTGCACCCACTGCGGCCCCCGCTTCACCATCGCCACCGTGATGCCGTACGACCGCGTGGCCACGACCATGGCGGACTTCCCGATGTGCCCCGCCTGCGCCCGCGAGTACGGCGCCCCGCCCGACCGGCGCTTCCACGCGCAGCCCGTCGCCTGCCCCGACTGTGGCCCGCGGCTGAGCCTGGTCCCGGCCGACGGCTCCGGCGTGCGACCGGCCCGGGACGCGGACGCCCTGGCGACGGCACGGGCGCTGCTGACCGCGGGTCGGATCGTCGCGGTGAAGGGGGTCGGCGGCTACCACCTGGCCTGCGACGCCACCGACGCCCGGGCCGTGGCCACCCTGCGAACCCGCAAGGACCGCGGCGGCAAGGCCTTCGCCGTGATGTGCGCCGACCTCGCCACGGCGGAGCGCATCGCACTGCTCTCCGGCACCGAACGGGCCGTGCTCACCGGCGCCCGGCGCCCCATCGTCCTGCTGCGCAGACGCGCGCCCGCGGACGGCCTCCGCCTGGCCGACGAGGTCTGCCCCGGCAGCCCGCACGTGGGCGTGATGCTGCCCTACACCCCCGTCCACACCCTGCTGTTCGGGCTGCCGGGAGATCCTCCCGGCCCCCGGGTGCTGGTCATGACCAGCGGCAACCGCTCCGGCGAGCCCATCGTCACCGACGACACCGACGCCCTGACCCGGCTGGCCGGGATCGCCGACGCCTGGCTCGCCCACGACCGGCCCATCGCCTCCCCGTGCGACGACTCCCTGCTGCGGGTCCGTCCCGACGGCACCGAACAGGTGCTCCGCCGCTCCCGCGGATACGTGCCCCGCCCCCTGCGGCTGCCTCTCCCGGTGCGTCCCGCGCTCGCGGTCGGCGGCGACCTGAAGCACGCCCTGTGTCTCGGCGAGGGCGACCAGGCCTGGTTCGGGCCGCACATCGGAGACATGGGCGACCTCGCCACCCTCGAAGCCGCCGGGCGGGCCGAACACCACCTCACCCGCCTCACCGCAGTCACCCCCCGGCTGGTCGCCGCCGACCGGCACCCCGGCTACCACTCGACGGCCTGGGCGCGGCGACGGTCGTCCCGACTCGCCCTGGACCCACCGATCCTGGTCCAGCACCACCACGCGCACATCGCCTCGGCGATGGCCGAACACGGCCTCGACGGCACCACACCCGTGATCGGCGTGGCCTTCGACGGCACCGGGTACGGCGACGACGGGACCGTGTGGGGCGGCGAGGTACTCCTCGCCGACTACACCGGCTACCGGCGCTTCGCCCACCTGACCCCCGCCCCGCTGCCCGGCGGCGACGCCGGGGTGGCCAACCCCTGCCGGCTGGCGTTGGCCCGGCTGTGGGCGGAGGGCCTGGCGTGGGACCCGGACGTGCCGAGCGTCAGCGCGTGCTCCGAGTCCGAACTCACCGTACTGCGACAGCAGTTGGACCGGCAGGTGGCATGTGTTCCGACATCGAGCATGGGCCGTCTCTTCGACGCCGTGTCGTCTCTGGCCGGCGTGTGCCACCGCGCGGGGTACGAGGCGCAGGCCGCGCTGGAACTGGAGGCCGCGGCGACGCAGGCGTGGCACGCGGACGCCAGGGCGTACCGCTTCGGGCTGCGGACCCTCCCGCCACCGCGCGGGGGCCGGAGCAGCGGCCCCTCTCATCAACCGCTCGGCCGGCTGGGCCGGGCCGGCCGGTGGGAGATCGCACCCCCGCTGCAGGCCGTCCTGACCGACCTGCAGCGGGGCACCCCCGGGCCCGTGCTCGCGGCCCGCTTCCACCGGGGCGTGGCCCGGGCCGTCACCGAGATCTGCCGACGGGCCCGTGGAACGACCGGCCTGACCACAGTCGCCCTCACCGGAGGCGTCTTCGCCAACTGCCTGCTGGAGGAGGAGTGCGCAGCCCTGCTGCGCGGGGACGGGTTCACGGTCCTCAGGCACGGCGAAGTGCCCCCGAACGACGGCGGGCTCGCGCTCGGCCAGCTCATGGTCGCGGCAACGGCAATCAACCACGAGACGGAGTGACCCATGTGCTTGGCAGTGCCCGGCAAGGTCGTGGAGATCGACCACGGCGCCGACCCGCTCACCGGGCTGATCGACTTCGGTGGCGTGCGCAAACAGGCGTGTCTGGAGTACCTGCCCGATGTGCGGGTGGGGGAGTACGTCATCGTCCACGTCGGCTTCGCCCTGCAGCGCCTGGACGAGGAGTCGGCCCGGGCGTCCCTGGAGCTGTTCGAGCAACTCGGGCTGCTGGAGGAGGAGTTCGGCGACGCCTGGGCGCAGGCGGCCCGGCAGGAGAGCGGAAGTGAGGTCCTGTGAAGTACATCGACGAGTTCAACGACCCGGACCTGGCCCGCCGGCTGCTGGACGAGATCCGGGCCACGGTCACCCGGCCGTGGGCGCTGATGGAGGTCTGCGGCGGCCAGACCCACTCCATCATCCGTCACGGCATCGACCAACTCCTCCCGGAGGAGGTTGAGTTGATCCACGGCCCGGGCTGCCCGGTCTGTGTCACGCCCCTCGACGTCATCGACCAGGCGCTGGAGATCGCCGCCCGTCCCGACGTGATCTTCTGCTCCTTCGGCGACATGCTCCGGGTGCCCGGCTCCGACCGGGACCTGTTCCGGGTCAAGGGCGAGGGCGGTGACGTACGGGTGGTGTACTCGCCGCTGGACGCCCTCGACCTCGCCCGGAAGAACCCGGACCGCCAGGTCGTCTTCTTCGCCATCGGCTTCGAGACGACCGCCCCCGCCAACGCCATGGCGGTGCACCAGGCCCGCCGCCTCGGCCTGGACAACTTCAGCCTGCTCGTGTCCCACGTCCGGGTCCCCCCGGCGATCGAGGCCATCATGACGGCTCCCGCCTGCCGGGTGCAGGGCTTCCTCGCCGCCGGGCACGTGTGCAGCGTGATGGGCACCGCCGAGTACCCGGACCTTGCCGAGAAGCACCGGGTGCCGGTCGTCGTCACCGGCTTCGAACCGCTCGACATCCTCGAAGGGATCCGCCGCGCCGTCCACCAGCTGGAGCGCGGGGAGCACCGGGTGGAGAACGCCTACCCGCGGGCCGTGCGCGACCAGGGCAATCCGGCGGCCCTGCGCATGATCGAGGAGGTGTTCGAGATCACCGACCGCAACTGGCGCGGCATCGGCCGCATCCCGGCCAGCGGCTGGCGCCTGACCGACGCCTACCGCGCCCACGACGCCGAGCACCGGTTCGACGTCGCCGGCATCCGCACCGAGGAACCCGCCGAGTGCCGTGCCGGCGAGGTCCTGCAGGGCCTGATCAAACCCACCGAGTGCGCCGCGTTCGGCACGACCTGCACGCCCCGCACCCCGCTCGGCGCCACCATGGTCTCCAGCGAGGGTGCCTGCGCGGCCTACTACCTGTACCGCCGGATGACCGGCCCGGCACCGCAGGGATCCCGTATCCCGCGGGAGGAGATGAACCCCGTTGGCTGACCTCGCAACCGAAGCGGTCCTCGACCCTGCGAACTGGACCTGTCCCGCCCCCCTGCGCGACCAGCCGGTCGTGGTGATGGGCCACGGCGGGGGCGGCGCCCTGTCCGCCGAGCTGATCGAGCAGGTCTTCGCCCCGGCGTACGGCAATCCCACCCTGGCCGCCCTGACCGACTCCGCGGTCCTCGACCTGGGCGGCGCCCGGCTGGCGTTCTCCACCGACTCCTACGTGGTGCGGCCGCTGTTCTTCCCCGGCGGCAGCCTGGGCGACCTCGCGGTCAACGGCACCGTCAACGACCTCGCGATGAGCGGCGCCCGGCCCGCCTACCTCTCCGCGGCGTTCGTCCTGGAGGAGGGCGTGGAACTCGCCGTCGTCGAGCGGATCGCCCGCGCCATCGGGGCGGCCGCCCGGGCGGCGGACGTCACCGTCGCCACCGGCGACACCAAGGTGGTCGAGTCGGGCCACGGCGACGGCGTCTACGTCACCACCGCCGGCGTCGGCCTCGTCCCCGACGGAGTCGACATCCGCCCGCAGCGCGCCCGGCCGGGCGACGCCGTCATCGTCAGCGGCCCGATCGGCCTGCACGGCGTGGCGATCATGAGTGTGCGGGAGGGCCTGGAGTTCGGCATCGAGATCGCCTCCGACACCGCGCCGCTGGCCGGCCTGGTGGCGGACATGCTGGAGGTCACCCGGGACATCCACGTTCTGCGCGACCCCACACGGGGCGGGCTCGGCACCTCCCTCAACGAGATCGCCCGCGCCTCGGGCACCGGCGTACGGCTCCACGAGCGGGCCGTCCCGGTCCCGGACGAGGTCGTGAACGCCTGCGGCTTCCTCGGCCTGGACCCGCTGTACGTCGCCAACGAGGGCCGGCTCGTCGCCTTCGTGCCACGGCAGGAGGCCGAGGCGGTGCTGGCGGCCATGCGGGCCCACCCGCAGGGCCGCGGCGCGGTCCTCGTCGGGGAGTGCGTCGAGGAGCATCCGGGGATGGTGGTCGTCGCCACCGCTCTGGGCGGCACCCGGGTGGTGGACCTGCCGCTGGGGGAGCAGCTGCCGCGCATCTGCTGAGGGGATGCGGACAGCCCGACCGGGGCGCGGACAACGTGCGGCCCCGCCGGAGCCCTGGGCACCGGCGGGGCCGCAGCCGCTCAGGGCGCCGCTTCGACGCCCGTGATCTCCAGTTCCCGTCCGCTGCGCAGGTCCTGCGAGGGCCGGTCACAGCGCGGGCACCAGAAGAACGGCGGCATGCCGACCGCGAACTCCTCGGCACACCCACCGCACCACGCCCGCGCGGTCACCTGCTCGACGACGAGCCGGGCCGAGGCGAGGGCCGTACCGTCACGGGCCACCTCGAAGGCGAAGTGCAGCGCGTCCGGCACCACCCCCGCCAGCTCCCCGACCCGGACGGTCACCGACGAGACGCCGTCGGTGCCGTCCTCCCGGGCGATCTCCTCGGCGTGCTCCACGATCGCGGTCGCGATCGACAGTTCGTGCACGGCCGGCTCAGGGGTAGCGGCGGTTCGCGCGCAGACCACCGGTCATCCGGACGATCCGCAACTCGCGCACCACACTGGGCAGTTCCTTCACGAGCAGGGCCAACGCCAGGCCGCCCACCAGGAGGGCCTGTGCGATCAGCACCTGACGCCCGGAAACGGCCGATCTGGCCGTCCGTGACCTTTCGCAGCGCTTCATCACGCTCACTCCCTGCTCTCTCATCCGGGCGAGATGTTCGGCATTTCCTCGATCAGCGCGTCGTGCCTCTTCGAGTCGATCCCCGTGGAGCGGCGCGCGTCGGAGGTGCCGTCGACGTGGTGTCCGCTCTGACTCTCGTAGGGGCCCCTGTTGCCCTGGTGCAGGCCGCGCACATGGCTGGGCGTGTCGGGCTTCGCCTGGGGGCGTCCCACTCTGATGCTGCCCATGGTCGTCTCCTTTCTGGGCTTCACGATCGCTCGGTGAGCTCCGCGAAGAACCGCTCGACGGCCGGCCAGACCCGGCCGCCACCGGACAGGCCCCGCCACTCGCGGCGGACGAGGGCGACCATCCGGAAACAGTCGTCGATGGGCACGATCCAGTGCTCGTTCTGGCCCCGCACGGTGTTCACCAGCAGCGCCTCCACGTCGGGTGCCATGGATGCGAGCTGCGGAAACACGACGGTCAGCCGCTGCCAGGCCGCCGCGTCCACCTCCCAGCGCATGGCCCCCGCCGGGCTCGGCCCCTGTGCGGTGACCGTGCCGTCGCTGCACGGCACGAAGAACACCAGGCCCACCGGTACGCCCAGCTGCGCCGTGTCGACCGGCGGCAGCCGCAGCCGGCGCCGGGGCACCAGCCTCCGGCGTCCCTCGCCCGCCCCGTCCTCGGCGAACAGGACCGAGCAGGGGTGGCAGACGCACTGCACCTGCCCCGCCTCCGTGTCGTACAGGTGGGGGTGCCCGTCGGCCACCGGGGCGGCGCACAGGTCGCACGTCTCGGGCCCCGCGGTCGCGGTCCGGTCCGCCGCCGAGCGGATGACACGGGCCAGTGCCCCGTCCACGGTCACCGCGCTCCCTGCGGCTGCGGCTGCGGCGCGGGCCGGCGCGTCAGCGTGGCCAGGGGGACGAAGGCCGGGGCCGCGCGCCGCTCGGCGGCGACCTGCTCCACGCCCGTCAGCTCCGGGGCGGCGGCCAGCACCGCCGCGCGCACGGCCTCCGTGATGTCGGCCGACCCGCCGCCGCACCCGGAACCGCACCCGCCGCCGCTGGTCACCCGCACCCGGGCCACCCGCCCTTCGACACCGGCCCACTCCAGGTCGCCGCCGCGTTCGCGCACCGCGGGCCGCAGCCGTTCGACCGCGCGGGCGGCACGGCTCTCGACGGGCTCGGGATGCAGGGCGTGCAGGACCAGCAGGTGCCCCAGCAGCTCGTCGTCGGCCAGGCGCTCGCGCAGTGCGTCGTCCGCGCGGTCCAGAACCCGGGCGAGCGCCTCGCCGTAGACCTCGGTCAGCAGGCTCACCGGCTCCAGCGCCTCGCGGGCGGCCGGGCCGGGCGTGGACTCCAGCCCGGCCAGCACCTCGTCGAGCCGCGCGAGCCGTGCCTCCACCTCCGGGTCCGGGAGCCGTACGGCCGGGTCAGCCATGGTTGGCTCCGTACGTCGGCGAGTGGACGGTCGACAGGGTCTTGCCCTTGCCCATGTACATGTGCACCCCGCACGGCAGACACGGGTCGAAGCTTCGGACGGTGCGCATGATGTCGACGCCCTTGAAGTCGTCGGGCCCGTTCTCCTCGAAGATCGGCTGGCCCTGGACGGCGTCCTCGTACGGCCCCGGGGTGCCGTAGATGTCGCGCGGGCTGGCGTTCCACGGGGTGGGCGGGTACGGGTGGTAGTTGGCGATCTTCTTGTCCCTGATCACCAGGTGGTGGGAGAGGACACCGCGCACCGCCTCGTGGAAGCCGCAGCCGATCGCCTCGTCGGGCACCTCGAAGTTCTCGTACACCTTGGTGTCGCCGTCGCGGAGCATGCCCATCGACTCCTCCAGGAACTGCAGGGCCATGGCGGCGGCGTAGGCGACGAAGTACGGCCGGGCCCGGTCCCTCTCGAGGGTGTTGCTCCACTTCGGGATCTTCCACTCCAGCGTGGTCTCGGGCAGCGACTCGCCCTTGGGCAGCGAGATGCGCACGCTGTGGCCGGTGGCCTTGATGTACGGGGTGTCGACGATGCCGCTCAGCGCGGTGGTCCACAGCCGGGCCAGGGGCCCGCCGCCGGTGTCGAGGGCGAGGTGCTCGCCGGTCTCCGGGTGGTGCCAGCGCGGGCTCATCACCCAGCTGTAGTTGCCGTCGAAGTCGCGCTTCTGCGGCACCGGAACGGTGGTCTGGTTCCACGGGTGGCGCATGTCGACGGGGTTGCCGAGCGGGTCGTGGGTGACGAAGGGCTGCTCGTTGACCCAGTCCTCGTAGAAGGAGCTGCCGAGCATGATCCTCAGGCCGAGGTTGATGTCGACCAGGTTGTTGGTGACCAGCTTGCCGTCCACGACGATGCCGGGGGTGACGTACATCGCCTTGCCCCACTGGTTCATGGTCGCGTAGCGGTAGTCGACGACGTCCGGGTTCTGCCAGGCGCCCCAGCAGCCCAGCAGGATGCGGCGCTTGCCGACCTCCTCGTAGCCGGGCAGTGCCTCGTAGAAGAAGTCGAACACGTCGTCGTTCATCGCCACCGCCTTCTTCACGAAGTCGACGACGTGCATGAGCCGGCTCAGGTAGTCGGTGAAGGTGTTCGGCTGCGGCATCGTGCCGACCCCGCCCGGGTACAGCGTCGACGGGTGGACGTGGCGCCCCTCCATCAGGCAGAACATCTCCCGGGTGACCCGGCTGACCTTGAGCGCCTCCTTGTAGACCTCGCCCTCGAAGGGGTTGAACGCCTTCATGATGTCGGCGATGGTCCGGTAGCCGTGGATGTTCCCGTGCGGCGCGTCCGTGCGCTCGGCGCGGGCCAGCAGCCCGGGGTTGGTGGCCTTGACCATCGCCTCGCAGAAGTCCACGAAGACCAGGTTGTCCTGGAAGATGGTGTGGTCGAACATGTACTCGGCCGCTTCGCCGAGGTTGGTGATGTGCTCGGCCAGCTTCGGCGGCTTGACGCCGTAGGCCATCTGCTGGGCGTAGTTGGAGCACGTGGTGTGGTTGTCGCCGCAGATGCCGCAGATGCGCGAGGTGATGAACCCGGCGTCGCGCGGGTCCTTGCCCTTCATGAACACCGAGTAGCCGCGGAACAGCGACGAGGTGCTGTGGCACTCCACGACTTCCCGGTTCGCGAAGTCGATCTTCGTGTAGATGCCCAGGTTGCCGATGATCCGGGTGATCGGATCCCAGGACATGTCCACGATCTGTGCGGGCTTGCGCCCTTTGGTGCGGGACTCGGTGGTCGTCATCTGCGGTACTGCCCCTCGCTGTTCGGGTTCGGCGGTCGGGTGGCGGGATGCTGGACGGACGGCGTCACGCGCGCCAGTGCGGGTCGTAGCCGCTGGTCAGCTTGCGCTTGTTGTGGCGCCACTTGGGCTCGTGGTTCACCACGTCGTTGGTCAGGCCGCGCAGGCGGCGGATGATGGCCCCGTACGGCTTGACGGCGAGGGTCGACAGCGTCGCCCCGGGGGGTTCGTCCATGAACGGCATGAACGCGTCGGGGAATCCCGGCATCGTGCAGCCGATGCAGATGCCGCCGACGTTCGGGCACCCGCCGATGCCGGCCATCCAGCCGCGCTTGGGCACGTTGCAGTTGACGACCGGGCCCCAACAGCCCGTCTTCACCAGGCACTTGGGCGAGTTGTAGTCCTTGCCGAAGTCGGCCTGCTCGTAGTACGCGGCCCGGTCGCAGCCCTCGTGCACGGTCTTCCCGAACAGCCACTGCGGCCGCAGCATGTGGTCCAGCGGCGGCGGGGGAGCACTGCCGGCCGCGTGCTGGAGCACCCAGATCAGGGTCTCCATGAAGTTCTCCGGCTGGATGGGACAGCCGGGCACGTTGACCACAGGGAGACCGGCCTCGGACCTGAACTCCCAGCCCAGGTAGTCGGCGAGGCCCATGCAGCCCGTGGGGTTGCCGGCCATCGCGTGGATGCCGCCGAACGTGGCGCAGGTGCCGGCCGCGACCACCGCCCAGGCCTTCGGGGCGAGTTGGTCGATCCACCAGTTCAGGGGCTGCGGCTCACCGGTCTCGGGGTCGTTGCCGAACGACGTCCAGTAGCCGTCGCCCTCGATGATCTTCTGGTTCGGGATCGAACCCTCGATGACGAGGATGAACGGGCTCAGGTCGCCGCGGGCCGCAGCCCGGTACGGGGCGAGGAAGTCCTCGCCGCCCAGGCTCGGCGAGAGCACCTTGTTGACCAGGTTGACCTTCGGCAGGCCCGGGATGAGGCCGAGCACCACGTCCTCGATGGACGGCTGGTCGGCGGCCGTCAGGGAGACGGTGTCGCCGTCGCAGCTCATCCCCTCCGAGATCCAGAGGATGGTGATCTCGTCGATTCCCTTCGGCTCCCCGGACCGGCCGGGCTCGCCGCGGACTTCGGTGGTACCGCTCTGGGTCGTCATGTCGTCGGCCTTTGCTGCAGTCGGTCGCGGAGTCGGTCGTCGGCGTGCGCCGGCAGATCAGGGGCGTCCATCGAACCGTCCCTCCTCCGGCCGGTCGGCCGGACGCTGGGGCCGCGGGGAATGCGGCCGGGGTGGGTGGCTGGGGCCCGCCGGACTCGGTGCGTCCGTCTGGTCGAGCGGTTCGAGCTCGTCGGGCCGGAAGTAGTGGAAACGGCCGTACCAGCCGTGCAGTTCGGCGGCGGGATCGTCGTCGACGGTCACCGCGAGGTGCACGCTGCCGTCCACGTCGTGGAAGACCGCCGCGACCTCGGCGGTGCGGCCGGCCAGGAACATGTCCTGGGCGTCCGCGCCCCGGCCGCGCGGCCTGAGCCGCACCCGGCTGCCGC
>NZ_JBFAET010000224.1:0-13114 GCF_040642095.1 Streptomyces sp. NPDC020362 | reverse complement strand
CTTCTGGGTTTCCTCCCCCCTCGCGGCCGGGGCGGCCGCGGCTTCGTGCTGGGAACGGCCGTGGTGTGCGCGCCCGGTGGCCGCGGAGCGGTGTGCGGGCGGGCGGTGCGGTGCCCGCCCGCCACGTCACTCGTAGTCGGTGAAGGCGCCGCCTCCTGGGCCGGCACCGGGTGTGGGGGTGGCCTCCGGACGCGTCCGGCCGCCGTTCTTCGGGGGACGGCTGTCCTCGCCGAGGGACAGGTGCAGCGTGCCGGTCAGCGGGACCTGACCGCGGGCGGGCACCGGGGTCCGGCCGCTGCCCCGCTTGCGCAGGACCGCTCCGCCTTCGGGGCTGCGCTGGACGGCGTACGGGCCGTGCGGGCGCCGTTCGATGCGCGGGCTGCGGTGGGCCTCGGCGACGGCGAACTCGTACCACTGCTTGGTGCCGTGTCCGGCCAGGTGCTCGTTGAGCACGCTGCCGTCCTCGGAGACCAGCCGCAGCACGAGTCCGTGCGGGTCCCGGCGCCGGCGGCGCTGCCGTACCCAGGCAGCGACCGCCACGGCGGCCAGGACGACCAGGGCGGCGGCGGCCGCGAACGCCCACCAGTACTGGTCCCAGATACCCGGCCTGGGCGTGACCCGCACGGAGAGCGGGAGACCCTGGAGGGTCCGGTCGTGGTCGCTGGTGTCGACGACGGTGGCGGTGCCGGCGAGCTTGAGCCCGTCGTGGCCGAGGCGGTCGCCGAAGACGTTCGCGGGCGCGACCCGGACCGTCACCTTCCGGGTGCCGGACTCGCCGGGCTTGAGGGTGATCTCGGCGGGGCTGACCGAGAGCAGCCCGGGCTGCACATCGGCCACGGCGAGCCGCAGGGTGTGCGCGGTGCCGCTGGTGTTGTGGACGGACAGGGTGCCGCTGACCGTACCGCCCGGGTGGGTGCTCGCCGCGGGCAGGTCGAGCCCGGCGGTGACGGGCGGCTGGCCGGGAGCGGCCCAGCCGCCCTCGCTGCGGGTGTCGGCGCGCAGTCCCGAGGCGGTCAGCGTGGCGCTCACCTTCAGCGCCCCGTCGGCGGTCTGCGGGATCCGCACGGTGCCGGTGAAGGAGCCGTCGCCGGACGTGGCGTCGGGCGCCTTGCCGTCGTCGGTGAGGTCGAGGGCGAGGGGGCTGAAGCCGGCTCCGGTCAGTTCGCTGCGCACCCGCAGTCCCGAGTAGTCACGCGGGTCCTTGACCTCGTAGCCCTCGCGGGTCTGCAGCCGCATGGTCACGGTGACCTTGTCCCCGGGCTGCGGCGAGGGCGGGTCCATCGTGATGGCGCCGCGCAGTTCGCCCTGCCACAGCACGCTGACGGAGACCGGCAGGGAACGGTGTCCTTCGGGGGCCTCGGCCTTCACCTTCCAGGTGCCCGGCAGCGGGTCGACGATCTTCAGCGCCTCCACCGGGCCGGTGCCGCCCGCCAGCTCGAACTGCGACTTCTTGTACGTCCCGTGCGTGGGGACCTTGTCGCCGCTCGGGTCGTAGTAGGTGACCTTCACCTCGGGGTCGCCCTTGTCGACCACGATGCTGCCCACCGTGGCGAGCGGCGAGATGCCGACGCTCAGGGTGGCCGGAGGCCGCTTGCTGCCGCTGCCCTCTCCGTGACGCATGCAGTGGGCGGCGGCGAAGATGTCCTCCAGCGTGGAACCGACGTCCGCCGCCTTGACCTTGTGGGGTTGCGGGCGGGCGGAGGCCAGGTCGACGCAGCCCTTCTGGTATCCGCCGGCGGCCATCCGCTTGAGTTCGTCCAGGCGCGGGTCCGAGCCGAAGCCGAGCGGCCAGATCTGCACGTTCTGGGCGGCCGCCTCCTTGAGCGCGAGGCCCAGCTGCCGTTCGCCCTCGGCCTCGCGGTGCTCGCGGGGACCGTACTTGGAGCTGTCGGTGACGTCCATGTACCCGTCGGTCAGCAGGAACAGCACCCGGGGCTGGGTCGCGTCCGTGCCGTCGGTGAGGTCGTGCACGCCCTGGCGTATCGCGCTCGGGAAGTCGGTGCCGGTGCCCTCGTCCTTCGTGCGGCTGTGCAGCTTGCCCACGCAGGCGCCGATCGTCTCGCGGCCCGCCGCGTCCAGCCCGGTGCGCGGGCACACCGGGTCCACCGCGCGCTGGTCTCCGGACTCGGCGGCGGCGAACCCGAAGACGGTGACGTGGGAGTCCGAGGACACGTCACCCAGCGCGATCCGGGCGGCGGCTGCCTTCTCGGCCTTCATGTCCTCGGGTGAGAGGCTCGCGGACTCGTCCACCGCCACCGCGTAGTTGACCGCCGGAAACGCCGGTACGGAGTCCGCCGCCGGCGCCGGATCCTGACCGGCCGGTGCCAGCAGGGACGCGAACAACGCCGCGCCCGCCAGCACCGGGGCCGCGGCGCGGCGCATCCGGCCCCTGTGTGTCTGCCGTCTTCCCGTGACTGTTCCCACGGCCGTCCCCTGTTTCTTCGTTCGTCGCTGCATGGAGTGCTTGGTGCGGGCCGGCCACGCGTCAGCGCGGGGTCAGACCCCAGGCCAGTGCCAGGGCGGCCGACAGGGCGAGCGAGCCCATGCCCCAGCGGATGGCCCGGTACTTGGCGGACAGGATCGAGCTGACGTCCACGGCCTGGACGAGCAGCCATTCGGATGGATCGAGGCCGGCCTCGGCGACCTGCGCGGCCAGGCCCTCCAGGTCGCGGGAGGCCGCCAGGTCGCCGAAGTACGTCACCCCGGCCCCGCCCCGGACCGTTCGGGTGCGCGGCATCAGCGCGCCGATCAGCGCGATCACCGCACCGGCCCAGAGGAGGGCGGCGAGGACCAGGGTCACGTCGGCGGGGCCGTGCCAGCCCGGTGCGCCGTGCCAGCCGAGCAGGAACGCGGGCAGGGCGAGCGTCCCCGACAGCAGGACCGACGCCTTCGAGTCGGCCCGTCCGAGGTCCTCCCTGACCGTGCTCAGCAGCCGTTCGGCGATGCGCTCCCCCGCCCGGTCGTGGCAGTGCCGACCCCCGTCCGGCACAGGCCCGACCGGGTCAGCCGTTCGGAGGCCTTGTGCTCGGCGTAGAACAGTGCCCAGCGGTCGGCGAGGGTGACGAGGCAGGCGAGGGTGAGCACCCAGGCGAGCGCCCTGACCACGATGGGCAGGCCGGTGGCGCGGTTGCGACGGCGGCTGCCACGCCTGTGGTTGGGCGGTGACCAGGGCTCCTCGGCGTCGTCGCCCTGCGGGCCCGGTGTGTCCTCGGTGAGGAAGTCCTCGAGCGGATTGTCTGCCAGCGCTGCCAGTTCGTCGTACGGATTACGGCTGAGCGGAACCCTTTCGCCGGCAGGCCCGTCCGACTGAGCAGGATGATGCGTCTTTATGTGGGGGGTACGCATCGGGAGATTTGATCATATAACCCTACCCGCTCTGCAAGTCCGGCCCGAAGCAGGCTGCGAAATCGGCCACTTGGGGGCCCGCAACCGGTCCCGGCATCCGGGCGCACGCGGGCTCGAGGCCACGAAAGGGGCAGGACTCCCGGCGCGCTCGACACGCAAAAACCCCTGCGCGAACCAGCGCCTTGCGCCGTACTCTGGCGCCCGCTGTCTGACGAGGGAGAATGCATGACCATCCGGAGCCTGACGCGTACCGAAGCCGAGCGCCGCGCCGCGCTGTTGGCCGTCGAGCGGTACGACGTGGACATCGACCTCACCGGCCTGCCCGACGGGCCGGAGGTCCGGTGCGTGTCCACCGTGACCTTCACCTGCCACGAACCGGGCGCCGAGACCTTCGTGGACTGCGCCGCACAGGTGCTGAGCGCCACGCTGAACGGCAGATCCCTCGAACCCGCCGGGGACGGCCGGATACCCCTTCCCGACCTCGCCGGGCACAACGTGCTGCGCGTGGAGAGCGTCCAGGCCGACACGGCCACGGGCGAGGGTGTGCACAAGGCGACCGACCCCGCGGACGGCGAGGTCTACGTGTGGATGAGCTTCGAACCGGACGAGGCCCGGTTCGTCTGGGCGTGCTTCGACCAGCCCGACCTCAAGGCCCCGCACGCCTTCACCGTCACGGCCCCGTCGGCGTGGACCGTGACGAGCAACTCCGGTGACCCGCGCATCGAGGAACTGGACTCGGCCCGCCGCTGGACCTTCCCGGACACCCCGCGCCTGTCCGTGTACAACACCGTCGTCAACGCCGGACCCTTCCACGAGATCCGCCGCGAGGCCGACGGCCGAGACCTCGGTCTCTACGCCCGTCGCTCCCTCGCCCCGATCCTGGAACGCGACGCCGACGAGATCTTCACCCTCACCCGCCAGGGCCTCGCCTTCTTCGGCGAGGCCTTCGCGATGCCGTTCCCGCAGCGCAGGTACGACCAGGTGTTCATGCCCGAGTTCGGTGGGGCAATGGAGAACTACGGCTGCGTGACCTGGTCGGACGGCTTCCTGCAGCGGGTCACGCCGACGCCCGCCGAGAGCGAGCTGCTCGCGAAGGTGCTGCTGCACGAGATGGCGCACATGTGGTTCGGCAACATCGTCACCATGCGCTGGTGGGACGACCTCTGGCTGAACGAGGCGTTCGCGGAGTTCGCCTGCCACTGGGCCGCCGAACGCGCCACCCGGTACACCGACGCCTGGGCGGGCCACCTGGCGAGCGACAAACTCAAGGCGTACCTCGCGGACCAGGGCCCCGCCTCGCACCCGATCCACCAGCCCATCCACGATGTCGCCCAGGCCGCGTCGATCTTCGACAACATCACCTACCCCAAGGGCGCGTCCGTCCTCCAGCAGCTGATGACGTATGTGGGCGAAGAACGCTTCAGGGCGGGGATGACCGCCTACTTCGCCCGCCACGCGTGGGGCAGCGCCACGCTCCAGGACCTGATCGACGCGCTGTCCGAGGCCGGCGGGCGCGATCTGGACACCTGGCGCACGGCCTGGCTCGCCACGGCGGGCACCGACCGCTTCTCACTGGAACGCGACGGCGACGACGTCACCCTGGTGGCCGACGGCACCCCGCGCCCCCAGGTGCTGGCGGTGGGTGCGTACGGCAGGAAGGGCGACGTCCTGGAACGCCGGGCGCTGGTGCGCGTCGAGGCGACCCAGACCCGAACTCCGGTGACGGGCCTCCCGCCCGAGGCGGACATCGACGTCCTGCTGATCAACGACGAGGACCTGACCTTCGCCACGGTCCGCCCCGATCCCGCGAGCAGGGACGCCTTCCTCCGGACGGCGGCGCAACTGCCCACGGCCATCTCCCGGGGCGTGGCCACCGCGACCGTGTGGGACATGCTGACCACCGGCGAAGCCACGGCCGCCGAGGTCGGGCGGTGCATCACCGCGGTCCTCGTGGCCGAGACGTCCGACGCCGTGATCGAGCCCTGTCTGACCCTCGCCGCGAACATTGCCGAACTCTGGGCGCCGGAGGCCGAACGCGCGGGGATGACGGCCGAGGTGGCGGCAGCCTGCCGGCACCTTGCCGCGGACCCGGGCCGCCGTCAGGTCGCACTGCGCGGCCTGGCTCGCACTGCGACGAGCCCGGACGACCTGGCCTGGCTGCGCGAACAGGCGGGCGACGACGTGGATCTGCACTGGCGTGCGCTGGTCCGTGAGGCGGAGCTGGGCGGGGACGTCTCGTCGGAGGCGGCCCTGCTGCTCGAACGCGACCGGGACCCCGACGCCTGGGTCCGCGCCCTCACGGTACGGGCCGCCCTGCCGGACCCTGCCGCCAAGGCAGAGGTGTGGCAGAAGCTGGTGGAGGACCGCGCGGTCCCCGTCCATTCGGTCGGGCAGGTGGCGGCGGCGTTCTGGCGCCCCGCCCAGGAGGCCCTGCTGGCGCCCTACACCCGGCGGTATCTGGAGGCGATCCCGCAGCTGCACCGGGGCGGAATGATCCCGGCGATGGTCTTCGCGAACACCCTCTTCCCCCCGTATGCCATCGAGCCCGCGTACATCGAAGAGGCCCGGCAGGCCGCCGGCCAGGCGACCCCGGTAGTCCGCAAGACCCTCCTGGAACGCTCGGACGTGGTACGGCGCATGCTGGACTCCCGCACCAGGACGATCTGACCGGAGGCCGGCTCCGAGGGCGTCGGCCGCCTGCCCGGCACCGGGCAGGCCCAACGGGCGGCCGGCGCCCCGGGTCGGTTCCGGCCGACGCCTGTCACCCTGCCGCCGAGAAGGAGCGGCCGGTACCGGAACGCGGGGCGGTTCAGCTCCATGGCTACGGTTCAGCTCCATGGCTACGGTTCAGCTGCCAGGGTTGCGGTTCAGCCGCCAGGGCTGCGGATCAGCCCCCGAGGCCGAGGACGAACGTCAGCCCCGGCCGACCGGACAGCACCGTCTCGCCGGTGACGGTGAACCCGACATGGCTCAGTACGGCCCGCGACGCCGCGTTGTCGAGGGTGGTCGCGGCCCGCAGGACGGTCAGTCCGTACCTGCTGACGGCGAGGCCGCACACCTCCCGCACGGCCCAGGTGGCCAGCCCTCGGCCCGCGGCCCGCTCCGCGATCCGATACCCGAGATCGGCGCCGCCGTCCGCCACGTCCACCAGGTTCACCCGCCCCAGCACTTCGCCCGCCGTGCCGACCAGGACGTGGAAACAGCAGTCCCCGGCTCGCTGTTCGGCAAGCAGGGCACGGTGCCGCTCGTCGAACCGGGCGAAGTAGTCGTCGCCCCGGTCGGGTATGGAGGCGGCGAAGTAGTCCCGGTTCTCCCGCTCGAAGGCGAGCAGGGCCGGGGCATGGTCCGGACGGAGCAGCTGCAGCTCGGGCATCGTCAATCGATCGCCTTCACCATCTCGGAGCGGATCCGGAGCGTGGTCCGGGCGGCGAACTTCAGATCGGCGTTCGCGTCGGCGTCGAGGGTCATCTGTGCGACCCGCGCCCACGTGTTGCCGTCCGCCCAGGCGCACACCGGGTAGGTGAGATACCTCCCGTCCGGCCAGGTACGGTGCAGCACTTCGCAGTCGACCGTGACGCCCGAGCCGGACGGGGTGACGTCCTCGGGAGCCACGAGCACGGTCACGTGGCCGGCCGCGTCGTGGTTCGCCAGGACCCGGGCGCGCACCGTGGCGGTGTGCTTGAACCGGCCGTACATGCCCGTGACCACCAGTGTGCCCTGGTCGCCGCCGTCCGGGACGTACTCCCCGACGACGCCGTGGGCGGCTTTGGCGTCCCAGCCGTGCGCCCAGTTCCTCTCCAGCGTCCGTCCCAGCGTCCCGGACTCGTCCCGGGCCAGCCTGTACCGGCCGTCGAGCAGTGTGCGGGGCAGCGTCAGAGTGGAGCGGGCCCGGGGGAACCCGCCGTCCAGTTCCCTGCCGATCAGCACGAAGGCCATCAGGACCGCGACGAAAGCGACGAGGATGCCGCCGACGATCCCGAGAAGGAGGCCGACCCCGCTCTTCTTCGGGGGCAGCGGAACGATGGGCGGCGCCCCCCAGGGGCAACCCGGCGGGGTCTGCATGGCCGACGGTGGCGTGGACACGCCAGCACGGTACTTGATGCGGACGCCCGTGCCACGCTCGGCCCTTGGTGCCGGGGCCGAGCCGTCAACGGGCTGCCGCCGCCGGGCCGTCGAGGCAACACTGCGCCGGCCGGCCGGGCGGCGCCGGTGCCTGCACCGCCGCCTCGGCCTTCGTCCCCGGCCTGCAGGTGCAGACTCCAGGGGAGGACGACATCGGCCGGGGTGGAGGTGCCGGCGGCCGGCCCTCGGTGCCGCGATCAGAAGCGGGGCGCTCCGGGCGTGCGCTGCGGCATCGGGAGGACGTGCTGGTTCACGCCCGGGTTCCGGCGGCCGGAGGCCTGGCAGGTGACGTCCTGCGCCGGAAGCTTTCCGGTGCTCAGGTAGGCGTTGACCGTGCGGTTGGCGCACGCGCGCGGGTCTTCGGAGTAGACACCATGACCCTCGCCGCCCTCGACGTAGACCATGCGCGAACCCTTCAGGGCGTGGTGCATGCCCAGGCCGCTGGTCAGGGGCGTCTGGGGGTCCCACTGGTTCTGCACGGTGAGGATGCCCACCTTGTTGTCGATCTTTGTGGCGGGCTCTGCCGTGGTGCCCCAGTACGCGCAGGGCGTGATGTTGGAGCCGAAGTCGCCGTACAGCGGGTACTTGGCCTTGTCCCGGATCGCGTCACGCCGGTACTGCTCGGGGTCGTGCGGCCAGGCCGCGGTGTCGCCGCAGACGACGGTCCAGAAGACGGCGGAGGTATTGTCGGCCGGCGTCGCGGCGGAAGCCGCGAAACGACGCGGTTCCTTCTCGTCGTCCGGCGCGGCGGAGCGGTGCGGGGCCGGCCTGCCGTCGGCGGCCTTCTTCAACTCGACGACGGCCTCCGCCGCGCTCTTGGGGCTGAAGAACTCGGGGCGCAGAGCGGCACGGATGTCGTCCCCGGTGAGCTTCCTGCCGTTGGACTCGACCGGATCGCGGTCGGCCCGCGCAACCAGGTTCCAGAACGTCTTCTTCACCTCGGCCGCGGTGGCGCCGAGCTTGTAGGTGCCGTGGCGCTGCGCGGTCCACTTCGTCCAGCGGGTGAACGCCGGCTCGCTGCCCTCCGCCCATACCTGGATCATGCCCCGCCAGACCCGGGCCGGATCGACCGCGCTGTCCAGCACGAAGCGGTCGGTCCGGCCGGGGAACATCTGCGCGTAGACGGCACCCAGATACGTGCCGTACGAGGCGCCCAGGTAGGAGATCTTCTTCTCGCCCAGTACGGCGCGGATGACGTCCATGTCCCGGGCGGTGTTGCGGGTGGTGATGTGCGCGAGCTTGTCGCCGTTCCTGGCACGGCACTTGTCGGCGACGGTTCGCGCCCACTTGACGTCATGGCTGAACGTCCGCGGCCTGTAGGGGTGTTCGATGTTCTGCTCGGTGTCCGTCAGGCCGCAGGTGACCGGGCTGCTGCGGCCGACGCCGCGCGGATCGAACCCGATGAGGTCGTACTGCTCGCGGACCTTCTTGGGCATCGAGTACTTCATCAGGACCGGCATGTCCAGGCCCTCGCCGCCGGGACCGCCGGGGTTGAAGAGGATCGCACCGTGCCGCTTGCCCGGCACGCTGGTCTTCATACGGGAGATGGCCAGCTCGAGCGTCTTGGAGCCGGGTCGGCCGTAGTCCAGTGGGACCTTGATCGTCGCGCACTGGAACGCGGCGGTCGTCGACGCGTGGCAACGGTGCCACGCGGGCTTCTGGTTCTCGAATCTCTTCAGGGGTTCTGCCGCGGATGCCTGTGCCGGGGCGAGGGCGGGGAGCACCGTTGCCGTGATCCCCACCGCGAGCAAGGGCGCCATGCGTCCTGTCCGCACGATGGCCGTTCCTTTCGATCAACTTCCAGGTCGGAACGACCATTTCGTGTCGGCGGTCACGAGCGAATCCATCTGCGGGGCGGTCTTGCTACGCCTCCCGGCGGACACAGGAAGAGACGTACGGTGGAGAACCCGACTGGCCCCAATTTCATCCGCGTCTGGTGGAGGTGGATCCCAGTGTGGGTACGGCCGGGAGGTCCGCGCGTCGTACTCGTCCGCCGGCAGTGGTCACATGGCCGGCTGTCCTTCTGGCCCAAGGACCCCTGGAACGCGGTCTTCGCGGCTGCCGCCACCGCATCAGTGCCTCTCGCCGGCCGACGGTACCGGACCGCCGGCCCTCACATACGGTCTGTGGCATGACGGGAGAGGCAGCGAAGACCCCGGTGCCCCGAGTGCAACTCGTCATGGGCATCGTCCGCAGAGGCCACGAGGTCCTGCTCGTCCGGGAGAGCCTCGGCGCCGACGGCGAGCTGCTCTGGTCCCTTCCCGGAGGCGGGGTCGAGGACGGTGAGCTCATGTGAAGCTGCTCGGCGGGCTGGACAGCATGGCGCAGCGGGACCCCGTCGTCGGGTATCCGATCGGACGGGTCGCGCCCGGCGCCACCTGGCCGTACCGCCACCAGGGCAACGAGGAGCTGCTCGTCGCCCGCTGGTGACGCGAGGACGGGACGCTCGTCGTCCGCTGGTGGCGCGGCGTGATCAAGCGATTGGCCCCCGCGTGGCCCGCCGCCCCGGGACCGGCGGGCCGGAGCCTCGAAAGGCGCCGACGCGGGGTAAGCGGAACCTACGCTTCCGAAAGCGAAAACGGAAGCCCTTTTTCCTATTGACCCCTCAGCCTGCACAGACGCACTCTGAACCCCACGCGCCGCAAGGGAGCAGAGCATGAGCCGAGCCACCGACACACATCGCGTCGTCGAGTACTGGACGGACAAGGGCACCCACGTGATCTTTCCCGTCGCGAGAAACGATGAAGTCGACCGCATGAGCGACGACCAGCTGATCTCGAAGTACGGAGACCCCGAGGACGGGGCAGTCGCGCGCATCGTCCCTTAGGCCGCTACGGCGCCGGCTCCTGCCCGAAGCTGCCGGCGGCTGATCCAAGTGCCCTCCCTGCCCGCGCCGGACCCTCAGGCGCGCCGGTCTTCGGAGGCGCCCTCGCTTCGGGGAGCAGGCGGCGGGGCCGTTGTGCCCCGTGGGATCAAGTGCGTGGGCAGGACGATGTGGCGCGTGTGGCCCGCGTCGGAGTCCTGGATGAGCTGCAGGGCCAGTTCGCCCGCCAGGCGGCCCATCTCCGAGGGGGACTGGGCGACCGTGGACAGATCCGTCCACTCGGCCACCTGATGGTCGTCGAAACCGATGACGGAGATCCGCTCGGGCACCTGGATCCGCGCCTTGCGCAGGGAGTGGATGATCGCGATGGCCAACTCGTCCATCTCTGCGAAGATCGCGGTGGGCGGCTCCCGCAGGCTCAGCAGTCTTCCGACCCCCTCGGTGATGTCGCGCCTGTCCTCGAACGACATGGTGACCACCAGGTCGTCGTCCATCGGAATGCCCGCCTCGGCGAGCGCCTGCCGGTAGCCGAGCAGTCGCTCGCGCGAGCTGAAACAGAAGCCGCTGGCGCCCACGGTCGGCGCGAAGGCGATCCGGCGGTGCCCGAGGTTGAGCAGGTGGCGGGTGGCCTTGCAGGCTCCGTCCGCGTCGTCGACGTACACGCTCGGGCGGCCCTCGGCGTGCTGGCTGACATAGATGACCGGCATCCCGAGGTCGTCCAGCCGTACGGTCTCCTCGTCGGTGAGGTCGAACCCGAACACCGCCAGCGCGTCGGCGTTCCGCCGGGCCGGGAGGTGCTCGAAGAACGCGGTGCGCTCGCTCATGTCGGATATCACGTAGACGGTCAGTTCCATGCCGGCCGCGCGCAGCAGCGGGCCCAGGCTGGACAGTGCCGATCCCATGAACCACGAGTTGAGCGTGGGCACGAGCGCCGCCACGACCCCGGTCTTGCCCGTGACCAGGCTGGCGGCCTGCCGCGAGACCGCGAAGTTCAGCTCGCGGGCGGCCTTCTCGACCCGGGCGCGGACCTCCGGTGAGACGGTCGGCAGGCCGCGCAGGGTGCGCGACACGGTGGACGGGGACACCCCTGCCCGTTCGGCGACGTCGGCCATCGTGGGGAGCCGTGGAGCGGATGACATGAGCGGAAGTTAGCACAGATCTGCTCTTCTGCCTGCCCTCTCGTGACAGCGCTGTCACGATCTTCAATGAGGGTAATTTTGCCCAATTTGCCCGCAATCAAGTTGCGCCATCCATCGAAACTCGGCGGTGCTACCAGCCAGTTACGCATTGACTTCCCGTAGGTGCACTCCTAGCGTGCAAGCGTTGTCTCGACGAGGTCGCACCCCCTTCAGGGTGGTCGCCATCCGCCTCCATGACCTGCGCGTTTCATGCACACAACGCCGTGACAGCACTGTCAGCCACGCTTCGGTTCCGCACGACCCAGGAGAAAGACAGTGAAGATCAGGACCACCAGAGCCCTCCAGTGTTCGACAGCGCTCGCAGCCGCCGGGCTCCTCGTCACCTCCTGCGGCTCCTCCGGAGACGGCGGATCCGGGGCGCCGGCCGGGAGCATGTCGTTCCAGGGCCGTGGCCCCATCACGTACGTGGCGGGCAAGGACACGTCCGGCGTGGTCCCGAAGGTCATCGACCGGTGGAACAGGCTGCACCCGAAGGAGAAGGTCACCTTCATCCAGCTGCCGACGGATGCGGACTCGCAGCGCCAGCAGATGATCCAGAACGCGGAGACGAAGTCCGACGCCTACACGGTGCTCTCCCTCGACGTCGTGTGGACGTCGGAGTTCGCCGCCCACCAGTGGATCGACCGCCTGCCCGAGAAGCAGTTCCCGCTGCAGGACATGCTCAAGCCGGTGGTGGAGACGGCGAAGTACCGCCGCAACCTGTATGCGGCCCCGGCCAGTTCGGACGGCGGACTGCTGTACTACCGCACCGACCTGCTGAAGAAGGCCGGCGTGACCAGGCCCCCGGCCACCTGGTCGGAGATGACGGACGACTGCGCCAAGGTGAAGAAGCTGTCCGAGGCCAAGGGCATGTCCTGCTACGCCGGGCAGTTCCAGAAGTACGAGGGCCTGACGGTGAACTTCGCCGAGGCCGTGAACTCCGCGGGCGGTGTCGTCACCGACGCGAACGGCAGGCCGCACGTCGACACCCCCGAGGCGAAGAAGGGCCTGGACTTCCTCGCCGGCTCCGTCAAGGACGGGACGATCCCCAAGGAAGCCGTCACCTACCAGGAGGAGGACGGCCGTCAGGCGTTCCAGTCCGGGAAGCTGGTCTTCCTGCGCAACTGGCCGTACGTGTACGCCCTGGCCGAGAAGTCCAAGGTGGCGGGCAAGTTCGCGGTCGCCCCTCTGCCCGGCCTGAACGGACCCGGCTCCTCCAGTCTGGGCGGCCACAACCTGGCCCTGTCGTCCTTCGCCAGGAACAAGGCCACGGCGCTGGACTTCATGAAGTTCTTCAGCAGCGAGGACAGCGCGGGCACGTTCCTCAAGGACGCCTCCCTCGCTCCGCCGTACACGGGTCTGTACGACGACGCCTCACTGGTCAAGCAGTATCCGTACCTGCCCGTCCTCAAGCAGTCCATCCTGCGGGCCGTGCCCCGCCCGCGGGTCGTGCAGTACGGCGACGTGACATCGGCGATCCAGCAGGAGACCTACGCCGCTCTGACCGGCAGCAAGAGCAGCGCACAGGCGCTGAAGGACCTGCAGAACGAACTGCAGCACGCGACGGCGCAGTGAGGAGCCGGGCCATGGCCGACATCAAGACCCCGCCCGGAACCGCAGCCGAGGCAACCGGGCCGGCCGGCCC
>NZ_JBFAET010000223.1:0-13448 GCF_040642095.1 Streptomyces sp. NPDC020362 | reverse complement strand
CCGCCCACCCGTATCCGCCCGCCGTCCCCCGCCCCGGGCCCGGGGGGGGGGGCCCCCCGAAAACAACCCCCCGCCGGCCGGCCCGCCGCGGGGGGGCGCCCGGCGGCCGGTGGCCGTCCCGGGGTTGCCGTACGGCTCAGTCGCGCTCCCAGACGTAGAAGCGATGTGCCATCGCGTCCTTGGGAGACCTCCAGGTCTCCGGGTCGTACGCGCTGACGTACGCCGACAGGCGCTCGCTGATGTCCCGGAACTCGGGGTGGTTCGTCACCTTGGCGATGGCGGGTCCGGGCTCGCGCTCCGACTCGACGAGGTGCATGTACACATCGCCGAACTGGAAGAGGCTGCGCCGGGTGACCCCGACGAGGTGGGGCAGCTCTCCGCGGTCGGACTCCGCGAACACCTCGGCGATGTCGGGGGCGGAGCCGGGGGCCATCCGGGCGACGATCAGGGCCTGGTGCATGGGAGTTGCTCCTTCGTCCGGCTCAGTCGGCCATGGCCGGCGCGGACCGGTGCCCGGTGGCGGCCTTCTCGATCTTGTCCCGGATGAGGGCCATCTGGACCTTGGAGTTCCGGTTGATGTTGTCGGTCATCCAGTCGTCGTCGACCGGGGCGTCCGGCTTCATCGCGAAGTCCTGCGTCCAGACCATCCGGGTGCCGGCGGACACCTCCTCGTACTGCCACAGGATGTCCATGTGCGCGAAGGGGCCGGTCTCGACGCGGCGGGCCTTGACGGTGAGCTTCTCGCGGTCGGGCTCGCGCTCGGAGACCCAGCTCCACACGGTGCCGTTGTCGTCCGGGTGCATGGTCAGCCGGAACGTCGTCTTCTTCCCCTCCCGGGAGAGGATCTCGACGGACGCGTACTCGCTGAACAGCTGGGGCCAGCGCTCCAGGTCGTTGGTCATGTCCCAGACCAGGTCCAGCGGAGCGGCGATGGTGATCTCGTTCTGGGTGTGTCCTGCCATGTCAGGCTCCTGCCATCAGGGTGCTGTTCACGAGGTCGAGGAACTGCCGGGGCGTCTTGCAGCGCTCCGCGTCCGGGGGCATCGGGGTGCCGTGGGCGTTCTCCAGCTCGCCCACGATGCCGAGCAGGCCGAGCGAGTCGACGCCGAGGGCGTCGAAGCCGGACTCGCCCTGCTCCAGCAGCGCCTCCGGGGCGACGGTGACCCCGGCGGCCTTCTTCATCAGCGCGGCCAGTTCTTCCACGGTGATCTTTGCGGTCATTGCGATTACCTCCTGTACTGCTAGGCGTTGACAGCGCCGTGCCGCAGCACGAGCGCCGAGTTCGACCCCATGAGCCCGCGGCTCAGCACCAGCGCCGTACGCAGCTCGGCGACGCGGGCGCGCCCGGTCACGAGGTCGAGGTCGTGGCAGACGTCGAAGACGTTCGGCGTGGGCGGGATCAGCCCGTGCTCCATCGCGAGCACGGCTGCCGCGCTGTCCAGCACGGGCGCCGCGCAGTAGCCCCGCCCGGTGCCCGTCTTCGGCGCCGTGACCGGCACCCGGGCGGCGTGCGCACCGAGGGCGTCGGCAATCGCCAGCGCCTCGGCCCGGTCCGCCTCCGGCACCCCGAGGGCGTCGGCGAAGACGACGTCGACCTCCTCGGGCGCACAGCCGGCCTCCTCCAGCGCCAGCCGGACCGCCTGCGCCAGGCCCTCCCGGGACCGAGCCCAGCGGGAGGCGCCGGTGAAGGTGGCCGCATGACCGGCGACGAAGGCGCGGATGTCCGCGCCCCGCTCCCGGGCGGCCCGCTCCGCCTCCACCACGAGCATCGCGCCGCCCTCGGCGGGCACGAAGCCGCAGGCGGCCTCGGTGAACGGACGGTAGGCGCGGGCCGGGTCGTCCACGCGGCTCAGCTCCTCATAGCCGAGCTGGCAGACCACCGAGTACGGCGCGAGCGGGGCCTCGGTGGAGCCGGCCACGATCACGTCGGTACCGCGCCGCACCGCCCGGGCCGCGTGCGCCAGGGCGTCCAGGCCCCCGGCCTCGTCGGAGGCGACGACCGAACACGGACCCTTGAACTTGCGGCGGATGGAGATCTGGCCCGTGCTCGCGGCGTAGAACCAGGCGATGGACTGGTACGGGCCGACGAAGCGGCTGCCCTTGCCCCACAGCCGCTGCAGCTCGCGCTGGCCGAACGCGCCGCCGCCGGACCCGGCCGCGGTGACCACGCCGATGGAGTACGGCTCTTCGGAGGTGTCGGCCTGTCCGAGCCGGGCGTCGTCCAGCGCGAAGTCGGCCGCGGCCATCGCGAAGTGGGTGAACCGGTCGGTCTGGACCAGGAACCGTTCCTCGATCGTCGCCGCCGGTTCGAAGGCACGGACCTCGCCGGCCACCTTCAGCGGAAGGTGCTCACAGCCCTCGCGGGTGACCCGGTCGAGAACGCTGAGGCCTTCCTGGGTGGCCTTCCAGAAGGTGTCGGTGCTGGTGCCGTTGGGCGCGACCACCCCGATGCCGGTGACGGCCGCGCGCCGGTCATGCGGTTCGCTCATCGTGTCCTCTCCCTCGTCCGGGTCAGGACCACCGCGGACTGGAAACCCCCGAACCCGCTGCCCACGGACAGGACGCTGGTCAGCTTCCGTTCGCGGGCGACGCGCGGGACGTAGTCCAGGTCGCACTCGGGGTCGGGGGTCTCGTAGTTCGCGGTCGGCGGTACGACCTGCTTGGCGAGGGCCAGCACACAGGCGACCACCTCGATCGCCCCGATCGCCCCGAGGGAGTGCCCCACCATCGACTTGATGGAGCTCATGGGGGTGTCGTAGGCGTGGTGGCCGAGCGCCCGCTTCACGGCTGCCGTCTCGTGGCGGTCGTTCTGCCGGGTGCCGGAACCGTGTGCGTTGACGTAGTCGATGGCCGTCGGGTCGAGCCGGGCGTGGTCGAGCGCCAAGTCGATCGCCCGGGCCATCTCCAGGCCCTCACTGGTCAGGCCGGTCATGTGGTAGGCGTTGCCGAAAGTGGCGTAGCCGCCCAGTTCGCAGTACACGTGCGCGCCGCGGGCCCGCGCGTGTTCCAGCTCCTCCAGGACGAGCACCGCACCGCCCTCGCCCATGACGAACCCGTCACGGTGGTTGTCGAAGGGCCGGGAGGCGTGGGCGGGGTCGTCGTTGTTCGGGGAGGTGGCCTTGATCGCGTCGAAGCACGCCATGGTGATCGGGGAGATCGGCGAGTCCGACGCGCCGGCTATGCAGATGTCGGCACGGCCCTCCTCGACCGTGTGGAAGGCGTATCCGACGGCGTCCAGGCCCGAGGTGCAGCCGGTCGAGACGGTCTGTACCGGACCCTGCGCGCCGAAGCGCTCCGCCACCGCGGAGGCGACCGTGCTGGGCGAGAACGCCCGGTGCAGATGCGGCTCCGCCTCGCGGTGGTCGACGTCCCAGCGCTCACCGCGATGGCTCACCAGGACGTAGTCGTGCTCCAGGCGGGTGGTGCCGCCGACCGCGGTGCCCAGCGACACCCCGACCCGCCAGGGATTTTCCCGGGCCAGGTCGAGACCCGAGTCCAGGACCGCCTCCCCCCCGGCGACCAGGGCGAACTGGATGTACCGGTCCGCCCGGGCGGCCTGTTCCGCGTCCAGGCCGTGCGCCGCCGGGTCGAAGTCGCACTCGGCCGCGATCCGCGACCGGAGCCCCGTGGGATCGAAGAAGGTTATGCCCCGCGTCGCGGTCCGGCCATCGGCGAGCAGATCCCAGAATGCCGGTACGCCGATGCCGCCCGGAGCAACGATGCCTATGCCAGTGACCGCCACGCGCCGGGTCATGACAGAACCTGACCTCGGTCGTGGGCGGCACCCGCAGGCGCCGGTTCGGTGACCACCGCGGCCGCGCCGATCACCTCGGTCTCCTCGGTGTCCACATGCCCGAGCTGGGGCCGCGGGGCCAGCGGACCCAGGTGGAAGACGATCCGCGCCTCCACCTTGCCGACATTGCGGAAACGGTGCCGCATGTGGGCCGGGATCATCAGCCCCTGCTCGGGCCTGAGCGTGTGCGGCTCATCGTCCAGGTCCACCTCCAGCTGCCCGCAGACGACGTAGACGAACTCCTCGGAGTAGGGGTGGTAGTGCTCACCGATGCGGTCACCGGGCTGCACGATGGCCACGCCCATGAAGCCGCTGGTGGAGCCGACCGTGGCCGGGGTGAGCATGGCGCGCAGGTCGCCACCTCGCCGGACGTTGGGCTCGACCTCACTGAGGTCCACGATTTTCGGACGGGGTTTGATGGACAACGTTGCCTCCGTTGAGTGTGCTGCGCTGACGCTTGGCGCTTGGGGGAACCCGGCCGCCGGATCAGGCGCCCGGCGAACGGCGATCGGTGATCAGCTCCATACGGGCGGCCTCGGCGTCGAGCAGCTCCCGCACCTCCGCGGCCACACGGGAGTCCGCCGGCAGCGCCTCGACGTCCCGGTCACCACGCACATCGACCAGCCGCATCACGATGTCGTCCCGCTCGAAGACCGTGCTGCGCAGAACCGGGCTCGCCGGGTCGTCCGCCGCCGCCGAGTCCGCCTCGGCGAGCAGCTCGGCCAGCCGCATGCCCTGGCCCGGCCGCGCCGGGTAGCACAGCGCCTGCCGCCTGCCCTCCGACTGGTCGTCCGCGCTCACGTGGTGCACGGCCGGCAGCGCCGCCCGGGTGAAGAAGACCCGCGCCGACTCCTGGTCGTCGAGGTCCCGCTCCTGCTCCAGGTACGGGTTGATCGCCTCCTCCACGGCCCGCACCTCCGGCTGCCGCGCCACGTGCCGCAACGCCGCCATCAGGTCGCCGCGCACCTCGATGGCCCGCACCACACGGTTGCCGTGCATGAACAGCGACGTCCGGCACAGCCGCGTCGTGTCGTCCACACGGGCCTGGGGCGAGGCGTAGTCCGAGAGGATCTTCGCGACCTTCTCCTCGCTGCCCGGCCTGACCGTGAAGGTCAGCGCATGCCGGATCACCCCGTCGCCGATGCGCGGGTGCGCCTGCAGCCGGCGCTCCTCCGCCGGCACGTGCGCGGTGGCGACACCGGTCTCCCGCACGATGTGGAAGCGCAGCGACCGGGTGTCACGGACACAGCTGTGCAGCGGCTGCACCATCCGCACGTGCTCCTCGCTGTTCACCCAGGTGAGGAACGGCGGAGCACTCTCCCACTCGCTCGTGATGAGCCATTGGGACGGATTCTCGATGGACTGGCAGAGTTGGTCGCTGACATGCCCGGGAACGGACGCAACCTGGTTGCACAGCTGCTCGTACGCCTCCAGGAACTGCTGCTGCGCGCCGTCGTACACGTCGACGAGCAGGACGACCCGGAGCCGGGAGCCGTCGAACACGGACTGGGAGACACGCTTCGACCCCTCACGGGCCGGCGTTTCTGAAAGACGTTCAGACGTCGTGGTCATCCTGGACACATCTCCTTCGCGGGGCTGAGGCGACGCCGGCCGCCGGCGACGCGACGGCAGCGTTCCTTGATCCTGTGCCTGTCCCCACAAGCCCGCGACTCGTATGAACCACGTGGGTGATTGGGCACGCGGAGCAGGCGCCACCGGGCAAGAGAACTCACAGGCGTCCCACACGCGCACCCCTGCCTCTGGAGGCTTCGATGCATCAAAAAGCCGACCACCGGGTCCCCGTCCTCATCGTGGGCGGCTCCCTGGTGGGCCTGTCCATGTCCGTGTTCCTGGGCCGTCTCGGTGTGCGGCACATGCTCGTCGAGCGGCACTCCGGGACCTCGATCCACCCCCGCGGGCGCGGCAACAACGTGCGGACGATGGAGCTGTTCCGGGTGGCCGGCATCGAGCCGGACATCAGGACGGCGGCCTCACTCCTCTCGGACAACCACGGCATCCTGCAGACACCCACCCTCGTGGGTGATGCCGGCGAGTGGCTGTTCAGGCACATCGACCCGGGCGGCGGACTCGCCCGGTTCAGCCCCACCAGCTGGTGCCTGTGCAGCCAGAACGACCTCGAACCCGTCCTCCTCGACAACGCCCGGGAACTCTGCGGCGACCTGCGCTACTTCCACCAGATGGAGTCCTTCGAACAGGACGCCGACGGCGTGACGGCAACCGTCCTGGACCGCGCCACCGAGCAGCGCCGCACCGTCCGCGCGGACTACCTCGTCGCCGCCGACGGCCCCCGCAGCCCCGTCCGGCACGCCCTGGGCATCGGCCAGACGGGCCCCGGCGACCTCTTCGCCAACGTCAGCGTCACCTTCCGCTCCACCGCACTCGCCGACGTCGTCGGCGACCGCCGCTTCATCTGCTGCTACCTCACCCACCCGGACGCCGACGGCGCCCTGCTCCCCGTCGACAACAAGGAACGCTGGGTCTTCCACGCCCCCTGGCACCCCGAGCAGGGCGAAACCCTGGAGGAATTCACCGAGGAACGCCTCCAGCGCCACATCAGCCGGGCCGTGGGCGTGCCCGGCCTCGACGTGGAAATCACCGGAAAGGCGTCCTGGCGTGCCGCCGAACGGGTCGCCGACCGGTACGCGTCCGGCAGGGTCTTCCTCGCCGGCGACTCCGCCCACGAGATGTCCCCCACCGGCGCCTTCGGCTCCAACACCGGCATCCAGGACGCCCACAACCTGGCCTGGAAACTCGCCGCCGTCCTCGACGGCTGGGCAGGCCCCGGCCTGCTGTCGACCTACGAGGCCGAACGCCGCCCGGTCGCCCTCGCCACCAGCGCCCGCGCCTCCGCCCGCTCCGTCGAACACAGCCACCCCGGCTTCGCCCCCGCCCCCGGCATCGGCGCCGGCAACCGCGGCGGCATCCTCAACGTCGTCCTCGGCTACCGCTACCCCGACGGTGCCGTCCTCGGCGCCGACCCCGACGAGCCGGTCGTCCCCCACAGCCTGGAGCTGTCCGGCCGGCCGGGCACCCGCGCCCCGCACCTGTGGCTGCGCCGCGCCGGACAGCGCGTCTCCACCCTCGACCTGTACGAACGCTCCCTGGTGCTGCTCACCGACGCCCCCGACGACGCGGGCTGGTACGAGGCGGCCCGCCGCATCGCCGACACGGACGGCGTACGGCTCGACGCGTACCGCATCGGACCCGGCGCCGACGCGGACCTGACGTACGACACCGAGGACAGCGACTGGGCCCAGCTCCACGGCACCACCGCCGACGGGGCGGTCCTGGTACGCCCGGACGGATACGTGGCCTGGCGCGCGACCGGCGCCGAACGCGACCCGGAAGCAACCCTGCGGCAGGTACTCGCAAGCCTGCTCGGAACGCCCTGACCTGCGTAGACGACGAAGGCCACCCGGCCTGTGAGGCGCGGGTGGCCTTCGTCCTTCCGGAGCCCCCTGTCGGATTCGAACCGACGACCTTCGCTTTACAAGTGGGATCGGATCCTTGCCGGGGCGTGCGTGGGGCTGCCGCGTGCTGCTGTCTCGCCTGGTCAGCGTCACGCGGCTGTGTGCTTCATCCGGCTCATGGTGGCCTGTGCCGGACAGTCCGCTCACGCATCGCGCACGCACGTCGGCATCAGTCGGCAATGCCGGAGCGGCCTCCCCGTCGGGAAGGCCGCTCCGGCGAGGGCACGGCTGCGGGCTGTCCCGCCCGGCGGTATCGCAGGTCCCCGGTCTGTGCGGTGGCCGTCGTGGATCCGGGCCCATCGGGCCGGCTCGCCACAAGGGCAGGCGAACAAGCCACACCCCGGAGCCGAGCATGTCGGAGAGAGGCATTCATCTGCAGGCCGGTGCGTCGCCTTCGGAGCCGGCCCCGCGGACCGGGACGAGGAGAGTGAACGTGGCCGGAGCCCTTCTGGTGAGGGAGAGTCGGCCGCCGATGGAGTGGGCCAGTTCGGAAGCGAGGGCGAGGCCGATGCCCGTCCCGTGGCCGCCGCCGGTGTGTCCGCGGTCGAACAGGTGCGCCGGCTCGCCCTCCGCGGCTCCCTCGTCGCTCACGTCGAAGGCGAGGGCGTCGTTCAGGTCCCGCACCACCAGTCGCACGGTTCCGCGTCCGTGCACCCGTGCATTGTCCAGCAGGACGCCGAGCACCTCCGAAACGGGGCCGCTGGGGACCAGGACGTCCGCGGGTGCGTCATGTGTGCCGCACTCCAGGCGTCTGCCGTCGGCGGCGAACAGGCCGTGCCAGTGCTCCTGCGTCTCCTGAAGGAGGTGTGCCACCGCGAGGTCCCCGGCGGCCGGGCGGGGCCGGTCCGGGGAGCGGGACAGGCGCAGCACTTCCTCCACGGTGTGGTGGAGGCGATGGGCGGTTGCCAGTGCCTCGGTCAGCACGGGGCGCAGACGGGTGTCGTCGTCCTGGGCGAGACCCGATTCCAGGGCGAGTTGCAGGCCGGTGAGCGGAGTGCGCAGCTGGTGGGAGGCGTTGGCGGCGAAATCCCTTTCCCGTCGGAGGAGTTCGGACAGGCTGTGCAGCATGGTGTTGTGCGTGCGGGCCACCTGATCGATCTCGGCGATGTTGCTGGGGGCCGCCCGCGTATTCAGGTCCCCTTCGGCGACGGCCCGACAGTGGCGGGAGAGGTCCTCCAACGGGGCGGCCAGCGCCCGAGCCTGCCGACGGGCGACCAGCACCGCGATGGTCAGCGCGACTACGGTCACGCCGAGTAGCACGGCCCACGCGGCCAGGACCCGGTCGCGTACGGCGTCAGCGGGGGAGGACGCGCGGACCACGCCGATCACCTGCTCGGCGTGGGAGACCGGTACAGCGGCGACCAGGTCGCCGCCCGACCGCCCCCGGACCACCTCTCCGCCAAAGGCGCGGTGGACCGGCGCGTCTGCCGTCCGGGGACCGCTGCCCGCACGTTTGGCCTGCTGTGGGTCGTACAGGCCCAGATGCCCCCCTGCCGGCGCCCTGGGCAGTTCCACCGGATCACCGGTCGCATAGTCCGGGCTCACCCGTACGGCCGCGGCGAGGGCCGCGCGTTCCAGGGTGTCCCGCTGCCCGGCGTACAGGGAGGACCTGATGGCCAGGGCCAGGGGGACGGCGAGCAGGACCACGGCGACCAACGCGGCGGTGAGGGCGACTCGCACCACGCGCTGTCTCATGCCCTCATCATGCGGCGGTTCGGTAGGGCGCGCGGGACTGAACTCACGCTTTTGCCGTCGTCTAACTCTCGGCGAGCAGGGCGTTAACCGGCCCCTTCCTAGCGTGGGTGCCATGACGGTCCAATCCGGGGGATTCCTTGGAGGGCAGTGGTGATGGCAGTACACGCACGGACGTCCGCGGCAGTCGGTCTGGTGCTCGTCGCGGCGGTGACCGCGGGCTGTTCCGGTTCCGGCTCGCACTCCGGTTCCGGTTCCGGTTCGACGACGTCATCACCGCCGGCTTCCTCGGCGCGCGTCGGAAACGGGCAGAACACCCCGGCCCCCGCTCCCACCGAGTCCAATCCGCCCGGCGACATCCCCGACAACCAGGTGTACGTCGCCTACCGGCCGACAGGCGGGTCCTTCACCGGTTTCACGGTGAAGGTGCCTGAGGGCTGGGCCCGTACCGAGCAGGGCGGCAGCACGGTGTTCACCGACAAGTTGAACACCGTGAGGATCACGGCGGTCTCCGCGTCCACCGCGCCCACGGTCGACTCGGTCACCAAGACGGTTGTCCCCAAGCTGCGCTCCCAGGTGCCGAAGTTCGCCGCACCGAAGGTGTCGGAGGTGTCCGGGCACGCGGGCCGTGTCGTCCGGCTGACCTATCAAGGTGACTCGGCGAAGGACCCGGTCACGGGCAAGGTGGTGCGCGACGGGTTCGAGCGGTATGCCTTCTACAAGTCGGGCCACGAGGTGGATCTGACCTTGTCCGGCCCGGTCAACGCCGACAACGTCGACCCGTGGCGGATCATCAGCGACTCCTTCGCCTGGCGGTGAGCACCATGGCGTCCGAGCCGGTGCTGGCTGCCCGTGAGCTGTACCGCTTCTACCGGGCCGGCGAGGAGGAGACACTCGCGCTGCGCGGGGTGTCGCTGCGGGTCGGGCGGGGTGAGACGGTGGCGGTCGTGGGACCGTCGGGATCCGGTAAGTCGACTCTGCTGGCGTGTCTGGCCGGGCTTGACGAGCCCTCCGGCGGGGAGGTCCGCGTGGACGGAGTACGGATCAGCCACCGGCCCGAGACCGAGCGGGCCCGGCTGCGTGCCCGGCACATCGGCGTGCTGCTGCAGACCCGCAATCTCCTGCCGCATTTGAGCGTGCGGGACAACGTCCGCCTGCCTCAGCGCGCCGCCGGCCGTAAGCACGTCACCTCGGCCAGGGAGCTGCTGACCCAGGTGGGCCTCGGCGAACGGGCGCATGCGCTGCCCCGGCAGCTGTCCGGTGGCGAGCTGGCCCGGGCCGGGCTGGCCGTGGCGCTGGCCAACGCGCCCGCTGTCCTGTTGGCCGACGAGCCGACCGGCGAACTCGACGGAGAGACCGAGCGGGCGGTCCTCGCGATGCTGCGGGAGCGGGCCGCGCAGGGGTGCGCGGTGCTGATCGTGACGCACAGCGCGGAAGTCGTCCGGAGCGCGGACCGGGTGATCGCACTGGAGGACGGCAGGGCCACCGACGCCTCGGCCCGGACTGCCCGTTCCGCGTCGCAGGAGGTGCCCGATGTCACGGGATGAAGTGCTCGTGACCTGTGCTGACGCGGCGCTCACCTTCGGCCGGGGCACACAGGCGGTCGTGGCCGTACACGGCGCCGACCTCGAGATCGGGTCCGGCGATCGGCTCGCCGTCGTCGGCCCCTCCGGGTCGGGCAAGAGTTCGCTGCTGCACCTGTTGGCCGGGCTCGAACAGGCCACCAGTGGCACCGTGCGGCGGGCCACATTTCTGGGGCCGTACGACATCGGCCTGGTCTTCCAGGGTGACAGCCTGATCCCGGCCCTGAACGTGGTCGAGAACACCGCTCTCCCGCTGGTCCTCGCCGACCGCCCGGAAAGCGAGGCCCAGCAGGCCGCCCTCGCGGCGCTCACGCTGGTCGACGCGGCCGACCTGGCGGACCGGCTGCCCGAGGAGATCTCCGGTGGTCAGGCCCAGCGGGTGGCCGTCGCCCGGGTGCTGGCCCAGTCCCCGCGCCTGATCCTCGCCGACGAGCCCACCGGCCGCCTCGACCACGCCGCCGGCGGCCGTGTCCTCGACGCCCTCCTCACCGCCGCCGACCACACCGGCGCGGCCCTCGTCGTCACCACCCACGATCCCGCCGTCGCCGCCCGCCTCACCACCCGGCGCGCCATGCGCGACGGCCGACTGCTCGCACCCGAGGAGGTGCCATGATCGGCTCGTGGACGGTCGGCCTGGCCCGCCACCGCACCGGACGTCTGCTGGCCGCCCTGGCCGGGATCGCCCTCGCGGTCGCCATGGTCGCCGCGCTGGGCTCGTTCCTCACGGCGTCGAAGGCGACCATGACCCAGCGTGCCGTGCGCTCGGTCGCCGTCGACTGGCAGGTCCAGGTACAGCCAGGCGCCGACCCCGGCGCGGTAATGTCCCTGGTCCGCAAGGCGCCGGCAACCCGCGCCGCCCTGCCCGTCGGCTTCGCCCGCACCACCGGCTTCTCCGCCCGCGTCCAGGGCAGCACCCAGACCACCGGTCCCGGTATGGCCCTCGGCCTGCCCGACGGCTACCGCGCCGTCTTCCCCGACGCCATCCGCACCCTGTCCGGCTCCCCGAGCGGTGTCCTGCTGGCCCAGCAGACCGCCTCCAACCTGCACGCTGCTCCCGGCGACACCATCGGCATCGACCTTCCCGGCATCGGCCCGAGGCAGGTGAAGGTGGACGGCGTCGTCGACCTGCCCCAGGCCGACTCCCTCTTCCAGACCGTCGGCGCACCCAGCCAGTCCCAGCCGACCGCACCCCCGGACAACGTCGTCCTGCTGCCCGCCGCCAGGTTCGCCGCACTGACCCGGGGTGCCTCTGCGGTCACGACCCAGATCCACGTGGCCCGCGACGACGCCCGCCTGCCCTCCGATCCAGCCGCCGCCTTCACCGCGGTCACTCGCGCGGCCCACAACCTGGAGGCCCGCTCCGCGGGCGCCTCACTGGTCGGCAACAACGTCGGCGCCGCCCTCGACTCCGCCCGCCAGGACGCCCTGTACGCCCAGATCCTCTTCCTCTTCCTCGGCGTCCCCGGCGCGGTCCTGGCCGCCGCCCTGACCGCCGCGGTCGCCTCCGCCGGCGGCGAGCGGCGCCGCCAGGAGCAGGGCCTGCTACGGCTGCGCGGCCTGCGCCCTCGCCAGATCACCGCCCTCGCCGGGTTGGAAGCGGCGCTGATCGGTCTCGCCGGCGGCCTGGCCGGACTGGCCGCCGCCGCACTGACCGGCCGCTTCGCCTTCGGTGCCGCCTCCTTCGGAGCGGGCGCGGGCACCTGGGCCGCCTGGTACGGCACTGCGTTCCTCCTCGGCGCCGCCGTCGCCGTGGGAGCCGTCCTCGTCCCGGCCCTGCGTGACCTGCACACGGTGACCGTCGCGGAAACCCGCAAGGAGTCCGGCGCCCGCAGCACCCGGAGCCCGTGGTGGATGCGGTACGGCCTGGACTTCGCCCTCCTGATCGGCTCCTGGCTGGTCTTCCGCGCCTCCTCCGGCAACCAGTACGCGTTGGTCCTCGCCCCGGAAGGCGTGCCCAGCATCTCCGTGTCGTACTGGGCCTTCCTCGGCCCCGCCCTGCTGTGGATCGGCGCCGCCCTGCTGCTGTGGCGCCTGACCCTCCTCGCCCTCAGCCACGGCCGTCCCGCCATGGCCCGGCTGGCCCGCCCGCTGACCGCGACCCTCGCCGGCACCACCGCCGCCACCCTCTCCCGGCGCCGCCGCCCTCTGGCCCGCTCGGTCGTGCTGCTCGCCCTCGCCGTGTCCTTCGCGCTCTCCACCGCTGTCTTCAACGCCACATACCGCCAGCAGGCCGAGGTCGACGCCCGCCTGACCAACGGCGCCGACGTCACCGTCACCGAACCACCCGGTGCCCGGGTCCCACCCGGCGCCGGATCCGCCCTGAAGATCTCCGGCGTACGGCACGTCGAACCCCTCCAGCACCGCTTCGCCTACGTCGGCTCCGATCTCCAGGACCTCTACGGCGTCCGCCCGGACACCGTCGCCCGCGCCACCTCCCTCCAGGATGCCTACTTCGCCGGCGGCACGGCCCGGCAACTCATGCGGCGCCTCGCCGAACGGCCCGACAACCTGCTGGTCAGCGTCGAGACCGTCAACGACTTCCAGCTCTCCCCCGGCGACACCGTCAACCTGCGCATCCAGGACGCCCGCACCAAGGCCCTTCGCACGGTCCCCTTCCACTACGCGGGCATCGCCAAGGAGTTCCCCACGGCGCCGAAGGACAGCTTCTTCGTCGCCAACGCCTCCTACATCGCCAAGGCGACCGGTAGCGACGCGGTCGGCGCCTTCCTCCTCGACACCGGCGGCACCCACCAGAAGCAGATCGCCACGCGCCTGCGGTCACAGCTGGGCACCGGCGCCACCGTCAGCGACCTCACCCAGACCCGCGGCACCGTCGGCACCAGCCTGACCTCCGTCGACCTGGCCGGACTCACCCGCATCGAGCTTGCC
>NZ_JBFAET010000222.1:0-13608 GCF_040642095.1 Streptomyces sp. NPDC020362 | reverse complement strand
GCGTTCGCGCTGAGCGCGACGGCAGCGGCGGCTGCGGTGGTCAGCACGGTCACACGCGTGCGGCTCGGCTGCTTGGGTCGACGGTGGGACGCCACGGAGGACGAACTCCTTCTTGTGAGTGTTCACCCGTTCGGAGGTTCGAGCCCAGACCCTAGTGACCCACTTGTGATCAGTTCAAATCCTCGCGCCAAAAAACACCGTGACGCAATGCATTCTTTGCACACGACTCACATCCAGTGATGCTCGATTGACCCTATGTGGCACGCAGGTCAGGTCAATTCGGGCATTGCGTATGCGCGTTGCACCTTCAGGACAGCCGCTTCAGAAGTACCGCAGAGGCGACCGGTCGGGCACCCGCCCTGGCGACCCCGTCGGCCACCTCCCGGTCCGTCGAGGCGACGATCACCGGACGGCCCGGCGGTTCCGCGCGCACGAGCTGCCGGATCAGTTCGTCCGCCGTGACCCCCGGCTTGGAGAACAGCACCCGCACCCCGCGCGGCGGCGCGAGCAGCACCGGCGCGGCGAGTTCGGCACCGTCGAAGACACAGGTCACCTCGGCACCGGTCTGCGCGGCCAATGTCGAGAGCTGGCCGAGGAGCCTCAGCCGCTGCTTCTCCAGCGGCATCTGCGGATAGCCGGTCTTGGTGACGTTGTAGCCGTCGACCACCAGATGCGCCTGCGGCAGCGCGAGCAGCTGGTCCAGGATGGCGGGGTCGTTCTCGGAAAGCGCCCGGGCCGCGATGTCCTTCGGGGTCATCCGTCCCGGTTCGACCGCGTCCACGGTCTCGGCCGGGCGCACGGAGACCGGCGGCAGGGCGAGTTCCCGGCGCAGCCCCTGCGTGGCGTCCAGCAGGGTGTCGAGCAGCAGCCGCACCCGCATGTCCTCGACGCTGCGGCCCTCGCGCGCCGCCCTGCGGGTGGCCTCCACCGCGGCCTCGGCCTCGCCCAGGCGGGCCTTGAGCCGCCGAGACTCGCTCTCGGCCGCCGACACCTGCGTCTGCCCCTCGGAGCGCACGGCCTCGATCTCGGCCTGGACCTTGCGCAGCGCGGCCTCTCCGCGCTTGACGTCGCTGAGCGCGGCACGCAGCTTTCGGTGAAGCGATTCCGCTTCGCGCCTCGCCGACTCCAGCGCGCTCTGCAGCCGTTCGGTCTCCGTCCGGGTCTGCTCCCGGGCCTGGGCGAGTTCCACGCGCAGCCGCTCCAGTTCGGCCCGGCTCTCCTCGTCGGCCCGCTCGGCGTCCGCGCGCTGGGCCTCCTCGCCGGCCGCGGTGACCAGCTTCACCCAGCCCGCGGGGCGCAGTACGTAGGCCGCGGCCGCCACATCGAGCGGGTCCGCGGCCGGGGGCGGCGAGCCGGAGTCGAGGGCGCCGGAGAGTTCCGGCTGCGCCTCTCTGAGCTTCTCCCCGATCCGCTGCCGGAACAGCGGATCGGTCTCCAGCGCGGCCGCCATCGCGTTCCCGGCGAACTTGGCCCGCCGATTCGGGGTGAACCGGGCGTACTGCCGGAGCTGGGCGGGCAGTTCCGCCACGGTCAGGCCGCCGAAGCCGTCGGAGACGATCTGCACGACCCGCCGCCGCACGCCGTCGGGCAGCGGACGGTCAAGCACCTCAGCGGTGCCGTCGCCCGGCCCCCCGCCTGCGGTCTCCACCATCCGTCACACCCCAATACCTGTACGGGGCCCGCTCCGCTCAGGAGCCGGCGCCCGGCCTGTCCACGAGTTCCACCTGGTCCACCGCATTGCACCAGCGACAGCGGACCGACTCGATGGTCTCACTGACCACCTCACGCTCCTCGACGTTCGGCTCGCCGCCGAGGTCGAGGTGGACGTACTCGACGACCTTCGACGAGCGGGTCACGTCGAAGCGGGTGAGGTTGCCGCAGAGGGTGCAACGCCATCGCGTCGTGGCGGTCGGCAGGGGAACCGTCATCGTGGCTGTTCGCTTCCTTACTCGGTCCGTCCGCGCCGCTCCTCGACGCGTATGGCTCGTAACCCTACGGCCTGGCGGGTACTCGCCGCCCGCCCCTCTGCCGCGGCGAGGCGGTCTGTTGGCATGCATCCCGTTACGTCATGCTCTGTAGTCATGATCAACACCTGGAGCACGGCCGCCGGCAGAACCCTCGGGGCGCTCAGGGCTGTCCGGGACTCCTCCGCACCGATGACATACGGCCTCATCGTCGTGTGCTGCCTGATCTTCGCGCTGGGCCCGGCCTCGGGGCTGACTCCGGCGTACGGCTCCGGGGACGCGCTGGCGGCCGCGCAGCGCGCGTACTTCCGGCACTGGGGGGTGGTCCCGGCGGAGCTGTTCCACAGGCCCGCCCCGGAGGCCCTCACCCCGGCCACCGCACTGTTCGTGCACGGCAGCTGGGTGCATCTGCTCGGCAACATGCTCTTCCTCTTCGTCTTCGGGATGATGACCGAGGAACGGATGGGCCGGGTGGAGTTCACCCTCTTCTACATCGGCTGCGGCTATCTGGCCCTGCTGGGCTACGCGGCCGCCAACGCCGCCTCCGAGCAGTCGCTGGTGGGCGCCTCCGGGGCGATCTCGGCGGTCCTCGGAGCGTTCCTGTACCTGTTCCCCCGCGCCCGTGTCACCAGTCTCCTCCCTTTCCTGTTCTTCCTGCCGATGCGTTTCCCGGCCTGGGTGGTGCTGCCGTTCTGGGCGTCCCTGCAGTGGCTCGCGGCGGGCCACGCGGGCCAGGGCCCGGGGGTTGCGTACCTCGCCCACCTGGTGGGCTTCTGCGTCGGCTTCGGTTACGCGTGGGTGCGCTACGGCCGTGGGACTAAAGTGAGGTCCGCACCGGCTCCGGCACCCGAGGGAGAGAACCCGTCGTGATCACCGCGATCGTCCTGATCAAGACCAGCGTGGACCGGATCCCCGAGATCGCGGAGCAGATCGCTTCGCTGGAGTCCGTCAGCGAGGTCTTCTCCGTCACCGGCACCTACGACCTGATCGCCATGGTGCGGGTGGGGCGCCACGACGACCTGGCCGAGGTGATCCCGGGCCGGATCAGCAAGATCCCCGGAGTCGAGGCCACGGACACGCACGTCGCCTTCCGCACGTACTCGCAGCACGACCTCGAGGCGGCGTTCTCGATCGGCCTGGACAACTGATCGTCTGAGGACCGCCCGGGCGCCCGCGGGGCACGAGAGACGCCCGGGGTTCCAGCGGGGCACGGGGCGTGCGCGACCGCGCGCCGTCGCCGGCCGGTCGCGCCCGCGCCGCGCAGCCGGATGCCGATACGGCCCCGCGCCCCGGCAGTGCGGCGGTCAGACCGCCGGGACGCAGCGGCCGTCCTCCGTGCGGTACTGCCACTTCGCGCCGTCGGTGACCAGTTCCCGTACGGCGCCCACGAAGCGCTCCACGTGCTCGTCCGGCGTGCCCGCGCCGAAGCTGACCCGGATGGCGTTCAGGGACTTCTCGCCGGGGGCCGCCTCGGGGGCACCGCACTCGCCCTGGGTCTGGGGGTCGGAGCCCAGCAGGGTGCGCACCAGCGGGTGGGCGCAGAAGAGGCCGTCGCGGACACCGATGCCGTACTCGGCGGAGAGGGCGGCCGCGAAGTGGGAGCTGTTCCAGCCGTCCACCACGAAGCTGATCACGCCGACGCGCGGGGCGTCGTCGCCGAAGAGGGAGAGGATCCTGACCTCGGGGACCTCGGCGAGGCCCTCGCGGACCCGTGCGATCAGGTGCTGCTCGCGGGCCACGAGGGTGTCGAAGCCGGCCTCCGTGAGCGCCTTGCAGGCGGAGGCGATGGAGTAGGCGCCGATGACGTTCGGGGAACCGGCCTCGTGGCGGGCGGCGCTCTCGTGCCATTCCACGGTCACTCCCCCGTCCTCGCGCCGGGCGACCTTGCGGCTCGCGCCGCCGCCCGCGAGGTACGGCTCGGCAGCGACCAGCCAGTCGGCGCGGCCGGCCAGGACTCCGGAGCCGAAGGGGGCGTACAGCTTGTGGCCGGAGAAGGCGACCCAGTCGACGTCCAGGTCCTGGACCGACACCGGGTGGTGCGGGGCCAGTTGGGCGGCGTCCAGGACGATCCGGGCGCCGTGCGCATGGGCCGCGGCGGCCAGTTCGCGCACCGGCCACAGTTCGCCGGTGACGTTGGAGGCGCCGGTGACGCAGACCAGCGCCGGGCCGTGGGGGTCGCGGTCGGCCAGGGCGCGCTCCAGGGTCTCGACGGCCTGCTGCGGGGTGCGCGGGGCGTTGAGGTAGGTGACCCGGGTGTCCTGCCAGGGCAGCAGGGAGGCGTGGTGCTCGGTCTCGAAGACGAAGACCTGGCAGTCGGCGGGGAGCGCGCGGGCGAGGAGGTTCAGGGAGTCGGTGGTCGAGCGGGTGAAGACGACCTGGTCGGATTCGCGGCAGTCGAGGAACTCGGCGACCGTCCTGCGGGCGTTCTCGAACAGGTCGGTGGAGAGCTGGGAGAGGTAGCCGGCGCCGCGGTGGACGCTGCCGTAGTACGGGGCGTAGGCCGCCACGTCGTCCCACACGCGCTGGAGTGCGGGGGCGCTGGCCGCGTAGTCGAGCGCCGCGTAGGTGACTTCGCCGCCGGTCACGAGCGGGACGGTGACATCCCGGCCCAGAACGGGCAGCGTTCCCGGAATGTCATGGCAAACGGACTGGTCGGCGGCAGCGGTGGAGACGGACATGGTGAACTCCTGTGAGAGGCAAGGCGGAACCACCGTGCGAGCGGATACGGCTCCAGCACGGAGGAGGGTGAAAAGGGGGATGCGGAGGCGGGGCTCTACGCCCTATCGCATTCGCTTGCTCACAGAAGGCTCCCTCGACGACCAGGACCCCTGGTGTGCGAGGGGTCCGCGCTTGCCGTAGACCTCGCTGCCTACGACCTGGTCTTCACCCGGGGCACCCCGCCACGGACGGAGGGTTGCCGGACAGCCGGCCGGGGCCTCTTGGCTGTCACTCATGACCTGATCAGGAAACTAACCGAGCTGATCGCCGCCGCGCAACTTCTGTCCGGATCCCGGGACACGGATCCCCGGCATCCGCCGCGACGGCGATCGGCCACGCGGGTGCCGCTATCGGTTGCTGGCGGCGACCCACCGTTCCAGCGCTCGCTTCGCCGCGCCCGAGTCGATCGACTCGGCCGCCTCGGCCATGCCGGAGCGGAGCTGGTCGGCCAGCGGAGCGTCCGTCGGCCGCAGGGCGACCAGCGCGGCCGCCGAGTTCAGCAGCACCGCGTCCCGGACGGGGCCCTTCTCCCCGTCCAGCACGCGCCGCGCCACCTCCGCGTTGTACGACGCGTCGGCGCCGCGCAGGGCCTCCACGGGTACGAGGTCGAGGCCGACGTCCCGCGGGTCGAAGCTCTGCTCGGTGACCTTGCCGTCGCGGACCACCCACACCCGGGAGGTGGAGGTGGTCGTCAGCTCGTCCAGGCCGTCGTCGCCGCGGAAGACCAGGGAGGAGTTGCCGCGTTCGGCGAGGACCCCGGCCACGATCGGCGCCATGCGCGGGTCGGCGACCCCGACGGCCTGGGCCCGCACCTTGGCCGGATTGGTCAGCGGACCGAGGACATTGAAGGTCGTACGGATCCCGAGCTGGCCGCGCGCGGGGGCGACGAACCGCAGCGACGGGTGGAACTTCACCGCGAAGCAGATCGTGATGCCGGCCTCTTCGGCGACCTCGGCGACCCGCTGCGGGGTCAGGTTCAGATTGATGCCGAGCTTCTCCAGGACGTCGGAGGACCCGGAGGCGGAGGACGCGGCGCGGTTGCCGTGCTTGACGACCTTCGCTCCGGTGCCGGCGACGACGATCGACGACATCGTGGAGATGTTGACCGTCTTGGCGCCGTCGCCGCCGGTACCGACGATGTCGACGGCCGGCCCCGGCACCTCGATCACCCTGGCGTGCTCGTACATGGTCCGCACGAGGCCGGTGATCTCCTCCACCGTCTCGCCCTTGGACCGCAGAGCCACCATGAACCCGGCGATCTGCGCGTCGGTCGCCTCCCCGCGCATGATCAGGTCCATCGCCCAGGCCGTGTCGTCGGCGGACAGGTCCCGGCCGTCCAGCAGCCCGTTCAGCAGGGCGGGCCAGGAACGGCCCGCCGCGGTGTCGCCTCCAGCGGGGGTCACAGCGCTCATCAGCCGCTCCTGTGTGTCGTCGCAGAACCGTGTGATCCCACCCTATCCAGCCGGGGACACGGCGAAGGGCCCCGTCCGCAAGCCGGACGGGGCCCTTCAGCGTGGCGTGGCGACGCGGGGATCAGTGGTGGCCGTGGCCGCTCGTGATCTCCTTGTACTCCTCGACAGTGGGCTTCGGGATCTGGTTGTCCTCGCCGTAGTAGGCGTTGCTGAGCTTGGCGCGCAGCTTCTCGGACGACTTCACCTTGCGCTCCACACCGTTCTCGTCCACCGTCGGGCCGATCTCGGCCGGGTCGTACTGGTGGTGAGCCGTGAGGGTGTGCAGCTGCTCCTGGCTGAGCGACTCGTGGACCTCGATGAACTCACCGTGCGGCAGCCGCTTGATGATGCCGGTCTCGCGACCGTGCAGCACCTTGTCACGGTCGCGGCGCTGCAGGCCGAGGCAGATCCGCTTGGTGGCGAGGAACGCGATGACCGGTCCGGCGAAGAAGAAGATCCGGACGAACCAGGTCACGTCGTTGATCGACAGGTGGAAGTGGGTGGCGATGAGGTCGTTGCCACCACCGACCAGGCCGACCATGTACACGGTCACCCAGGCCACACCGAACGCGGTACGGGTCGGGGCGTTGCGCGGGCGGTCCAGGATGTGGTGCTCGCTCTTGTCGCCGGTGACCCAGGACTCGACGAACGGGTAGAGCGCGATCACGCCCAGGACCAGACCGAAGAGGACCAGCGGGATGAACACGCCCAGGACGAGCGTGTGACCCCAGAAGTTGATCTCCCAGCCCGGCATGTAGCGGACCAGACCCTCGGCGAAGCCCATGTACCAGTCGGGCTGGGCGCCGGTGGACACCTGGTCGGGACGGTAGGGACCCATGGCCCAGATCGGGTTGATCTGGGTCACCGCGGCGATGGCCGCGATCACACCGAAGACCAGGAAGAAGAAGCCGCCCGCCTTGGCCATGTACACCGGCAGCAGCGGCATGCCGACGACGTTCTTCTCGCTCTTTCCGGGACCCGCGAACTGCGTGTGCTTGTGGTAGAAGACCAGGATCAGGTGGCCCACCATCAGGCCGAGCATGATGCCCGGCAGCAGCAGGATGTGGATCGAGTAGAACCGGGCGACGAAGTCGTGACCGGGGAACTGCCCGCCGAAGAGGAAGAACGAGATGTACGTCCCGACGATCGGGATGGACAGGATCGCACCCTCGGTGAAGCGGACACCGGTGCCGGAGAGCAGGTCGTCCGGCAGCGAGTAACCGGTGAAGCCGGTGAACATGCCGAGGACGAACAGCAGGAAGCCGAACAGCCAGTTGATCTCACGCGGCTTGCGGAACGCGCCGGTGAAGAACACGCGCATCATGTGCACGAACATGCCGGCGAGGAAGATCAGCGCGGCCCAGTGGTGGATCTGCCGGATGAGCAGACCACCGCGCACGTCGAAGGAGATGTGCAGGGTCGAGTTGAACGCCTCGGACATCAGCTGTCCCTGGAGCGGGACGTAGCTGCCGTGGTACTCCACCTCGTTCATCGACGGGTGGAAGAACAGCGTCAGGTACACACCGGTCAGGATGATGATGAGGAAGCTGTACATGCAGACTTCGCCCAACATGAACGACCAGTGGTCGGGGAAGATCTTGCGCATGTTGGACTTGGCCAGGGAGTAGATCCCGAGCCGTCCGTCGGCCCAGTCGGCGATCCGCTCGCCGGCCGGAGCCTTCCCACGAGAGCGGCCCGCCGCGTCGGCGGCAGATCCGTTCGTCTGGTTCTCTGCAGTACTCATCCGCGCTCCCAGAATGCAGGACCGACGGGCTCCTCGAAGTCGCCGAGCGCCTGGAGGTAACCCTCGTCGTTCACGCCGATGCGGAGCTGCGGCAGGGCGTGACCGGCAGGACCGAAGATCACTCGGGCACCGTCGGAGAGGTCGAAGGTGGACTGGTGGCACGGGCACAGCACGTGGTGCGTCTGCTGCTCGTACAGGGAGATCGGGCAGCCGACGTGGGTGCAGATCTTCGAGAAGGCGACGATGCCCTCGTGCGACCACTCGAGCTCTTGCTTGTCCTTGATGTTGTCCGGCTGCAGCCGGATGATCATCAGGGCCGCCTTGGCGATCTGGTTCTGGAAGTCCTCGTCGACCTCCTCCAGGCCCTCGGGCTTGGCGAAGGTCAGCGAACCGACGGCGACGTCCTCGGGACGCAGCGGCTGGTTCGTGTTCATGTTGACGAGGAGCTTGCCCTTGGCCCACAGCGTGTGGCGCAGCGAGGTGCCGGGCAGCGGACCGAGGTCACGCAGCAGCATGACTCCGGAGAGCGGCACCAGGGCCAGCGCGCCGAACATGGTGGTGCGGATCAGGCCGCGACGGCCGATCGCCGACTCCGTGGCGCCCTGCTTGAAGTCCGCGTGGACCTTCGCACGGACCTCGGGCGAGGCCGCGATCGCGTGCCGCTCGTCGGCGACCTCCACGTCGGACATCAGGGTGCGGGCCCAGTGGACCGCGCCCGCGCCGATGCAGAACAGCGCCGTACCGAGGGTCAGACCGAGCGCGAAGTTCAGCGCGCTGATGTGACCGAGCGGGAAGACGAAGATCGACTTGTCGTGCGGGATCGACACGTACGAGACGATGAAGCCGACGGTGGCCAGCATCGAGATCGTGAACAGCAGGGCGACGACGCGCTCGGACCGCTTGGCGGCCCGGTCGTCGACGTCCTGGATCCGGTGCTCGTGGGGCGGCAGGCCCGGGTCCGCGAACGGGTTCTTCTCGTCCGCGACGCTCACGGCGCCGTGCGCGTGGTCCTGCTCAGCGGGCAGGTTCTCTTCTGGAATGTCTTGGCTACTCATGACTTCTTGGCCTTTGCGGTCCGAGCGGCGACCCAGACGGCTACCGCGATCAGGGCACCGAGGCCGAAGACCCACGCGAACAGGCCCTCGGTGACCGGACCGAGGCCACCCAGGTCCATGCCGCCCGGCTGCTCCGTCTGATCGCCGTTGATCGCGTGCAGGTACGCGATGATGTCCTTCTTGTTCTTCTCCGACAGCGTGGTGTCCGGGAAGGACGGCATGTTCTGCGGGCCCGTCTGCATGGCCTCGTAGATGTGCTTCGGGTCGACGCCGGTCAGGTCCGGCGCGAACTTGCCCTTGGTCAGGGCACCACCCTTGCCGGTGAAGTTGTGGCACTGCGCGCAGTTGGTGCGGAAGAGCTCGCCGCCCTTGCCGATGTCCGCCCCGTCCGGGCCGTACTGCTGCTTCGTCGGCACCTCAGGACCGGCACCCAGCGACGCGATGTACGCGGCGAGCTGGTCGATCTGCTCCTGGGTGTAGATGTTCTTCTTCTTTACGACCTGCGGGCCCTGCGAGGTGGCCGCCGGCATACGGCCGGTGGCGACCTGGAAGTCGACCGCCGCGGCGCCCACACCGATCAGGCTCGGGCCGTCGGAGGAGCCCTGGCCACCGGTGCCGTGGCAGCTGGCGCAGCCGACCTCGTAGAGCTTCTTGCCCTCCTTGATGGTCAGGGACTGGGAGGTTTCATCGGCCTGTGCCTTGCTCGCGGGCGCGAACGCGGCGTACAGCCCCCCAGTGGCCGCCAGCGCGAGGAGTAGGACGACGACCGCCGCCAGCGGATGGCGTCGTCGTGCGGAGAGCTTTTTCACGGATTACCCCGGTGTCAGGATCTTCTGCGTCGGTGCTTCTGGATTTGCGGGAGCGGTCCCGGCTACTTGATCAGGTAGATCGTGGCGAAGAGGCCGATCCAGACCACATCGACGAAGTGCCAGTAGTAGGACACGACGATGGCCGCGGTCGCCTGCTCGTGGGTGAACCTCTTGGCCGCATACGTTCGGCCGAGGACGAACAGGAAGGCGATGAGGCCGCCCGTCACGTGCATGCCGTGGAAGCCGGTGGTCAGGTAGAACACCGAGCCGTACGGGTCGGAGGACAGGGAGATCCCGTCCTTCTTCACCAGCTCCGTGTACTCGTAGATCTGACCGCCGATGAAGATCGCACCCATGATGAAGGTGAGGATGAACCAGCCACGGAGCTTCTTCACGTCCCCGCGCTCGGCGGCGAACACGCCGAGCTGGCAGGTGAGCGAGGAGAGCACCAGGATCGTGGTGTTCGTCGCCGAGAAGGGCACATTGAGCGCCTCGGCCATGTGCTTCCAGTGCGCCGGACCCGTCACCGATCGCAGGGTGAAGTACATCGCGAAGAGGGCCGCGAAGAACATCAGCTCGGAACTCAGCCAGATGATGGTTCCGACGCTGGTGAGGTTCGGTCGGTTGACCGACGGGTGCGCGTGCCCGGTTTCTACTGTCGTTGCTGTCGCCACGACCGACATTATGTCGGTCGCTTATCCCGCCCTCACTCCGGGGGGTGCCGTTCGGAGTGTTGCTGCCCGCCGAACCGGTGTTGACGTGGTGTTCATGGGAGTAACATCCGGCCCCAACGGGCTTGTCCGTACGACGCTGACGTCTCGGAGGAAGCATGCAGCCGACCGCTACGGTGCTGGTGTACAGCGACGACTCCAACACTCGGGAACAGGTGCGGTTGGCAGCCGGCCGCAGGCCGGCTCCCGATGTGCCCCTGGTCGAGTTCCTGGAGTGCGCGACTCCCGAGGCGGTCATCAGGGAGCTGGGCAGGGGCGGCATCGACGTGTGCGTGCTCGACGGCGAGGCCGTGCCGATGGGGGGCATGGGGGTGTGCCGGCAGATCAAGGACGAGATCTTCAACTGCCCGCCCGTGCTGCTGCTGATGGGGCGGCCCCAGGATGCGTGGCTGGCCACGTGGAGCCGCGCCGATGCGGCGGTCACCTTGCCGGTGGATCCGGTGGAGTTCGCCTCCGCCCTTGCCTCTCTGCTCCGTCGCAAGCGGTTGGTGAGCGCCTAGCGGCCCGGGGCGCGGGTTCGGTGCGCGGCTGCCGGCCCCCGGTGGCTCGTCACGCAGTTCCCCGCGCCCCTGGGTGGCTCACAGTGCCGTGGGCTGCAGGCGCAGGGCGTCCTGCGGTGCGGGGCCGTCCGGGGTGCCGTTGACGAGGGCGCTGCCGGAGCGCCACTTCTTCCAGTCGACGTTCCAGTCGCCGAAGCCGTTGCCGAAGGGTTCCATCGGGTCGCCGTTGGAGTTCACGACCTTGACGAGGTCGCCCTCGTGGATGTGGTCGAAGAACCATTCGGCGTTGCCGGTGCTCATGCCCGTGCAGCCGTGGCTGACGTTCGCGTAGCCCTGGGAGCCCACGGACCAGGGCGCGGCGTGGACGTACTCGCCCGACCAGGTGACCCGGGTGGCGTAGTAGACCGGCAGGTCGTAGGAGTCGGCGCTGCCCTCTGCGATGCCGACCGTGGTGCCGCGCATCCGTACGAAGTACTGCTTGGCCAGGACGACCTTGACACCGTTGCGGGTCTCGTAGCCGGGCTTGCCCGTGGTCACCGGGATCTGATTGACCTGCTGGCCGTTCTGGTAGAATGTCAGCTGGTGGGCCGCGGCGTCCGTGACGACCTCGATCCGGTCGCCGGTAGTGATCTTCAGCGCCTTGGACTTGCCGCCCCAGAGCCGGTCGCTGATCCTGACGCCGTCCAGGTTGCTGTGCACCTGGATCGTGGCGTGCGCGGGCCAGTACTCCTTGGGGCGGTAGTGGAGTTCCTTGTCGCTCACCCAGTACCAGGAACCCTGCACGGCGGGTGTGGAGTCCACCCTCAGGGCCCGCTCCACGACGGCCCGCTGCGCCTTGTCCTTGACCGGCTGGTCGAGCTGGGCGGTGATGGGCTGTCCGACGCCGTACTGGCCCGCGTCCGGCCCGAAGGTGACGTTCAGGCGCTTCTGGGCGGTCGGCTTGCTGGTGTCGAAGGTGAGGACCTTGCGACCGGGCGCGCCGTCGTCGTCCTCCGTGCTCACCGTGACCGTGTAGTGGGCGTTGGCGGCCAGCGGGGAGGTGCTGTGCCAGCGGCTCCCGTCGGCGGCGAGTTCGCCCGCCACATAGCGCCCTGTGGAGTCCTGGGCGGTGACGTCGGTGATCCGGTCGTCATCGCTGTTGGAGGTCACCTCCAGCGGCTTGTCGGGGTCGGCCCGCTTCCCCTCACCGGTGGGGCCGCTGAAGGAGATCTGGTCCGCTGCGTCGTACGGCTTGGCCGACAGGGGGTTGCCGTCCGAACTGCAGCCGATGACGCCCGCGCCGAGGGCGGTCACCAGCAAGACGCAGCTGACGACGGTGCGGGTCCGCGGAGTGTGGTTCATACGATCACGCTATGAGGTGGAGAGCGTACTGGCGCGGCACGTAACTCGTACGAGGGACGGACACTCCGGCAAAAGGAGGAGCCCGGACCTCCTCGCGGAGTGTCCGGGCTCCCGATGCGCTCGGTACGTGCTACTGGGTGCGGTTCTCACCGTGGTAGTACTCGAACACCCAGCCGAACAGGCCGATCATGATGATCGGTGCCGAGAAGTACAGCAGCCACCAGCCGACCGCCACACCGAGGAAGGCCAGGGCGCCGCCGACGCCCAGGGCGAGCGGCTGCCAGCTGTGCGGGCTGAAGAAGCCCAGCTCGCCCGCGTCGTCCGCGACGTCGGCCTCCTTGTCGTCCTGGGCACCCGCGTCGACCCGCCGGGCGGTGAAGCCCAGGTAGAAGCCGATCATGATGCACAGGCCGAAGGCCAGGAAGAGCGCCGTGGTACCGGCCGGCTCCTTCGACCACACGCCGTACACGACGGCCATGATCAGGACGAAGAAGCTCAGCCAGATGAACATCCGGCCCTGGATCTTCACTTGCCGGCCTCCTTGCTGCCCTCGATGGCGCTGCCGTGACCGGCGTACTCAAGCTGCTCGAGCGCGGCGATCTCGGGGTGGTGCAGGTCGAACGCCGGGGATTCGCTGCGGATCCGCGGCAGGGTGAGGAAGTTGTGCCGCGGCGGCGGGCAGGAGGTCGCCCACTCGAGCGAACGGCCGTAGCCCCACGGGTCGTCCACGCCGACCGGCTTGCCGTACTTGGCCGTCTTCCACACGTTGTAGAGGAACGGCAGGATCGACAGACCGAGCAGGAACGAGCTGATGGACGAGATCGTGTTCAACGTGGTGAAGCCGTCGGCCGCCAGGTAGTCGGCGTAACGACGCGGCATGCCCTCGGCGCCCAGCCAGTGCTGGACCAGGAAGGTGCCGTGGAAGCCGACGAACAGCGTCCAGAAGGTGATCTTGCCGAGGCGCTCGTCCAGCATCTTGCCCGTCATCTTCGGCCACCAGAAGTGGAAGCCGGAGAACATGGCGAAGACGACCGTACCGAAGACCACGTAGTGGAAGTGGGCCACCACGAAGTACGAGTCGGAGACGTGGAAGTCCATCGGGGGCGAGGCCAGGATGACACCGGTCAGACCACCGAACGTGAAGGTGATCAGGAAGCCGGTCGCCCAGAGCATCGGCGTCTCGAAGGACAGCGAGCCCTTCCACATCGTGCCGATCCAGTTGAAGAACTTCACACCGGTCGGGACGGCGATCAGGAACGTCATGAAGGAGAAGAACGGCAGCAGCACACCGCCGG
>NZ_JBFAET010000221.1:0-13700 GCF_040642095.1 Streptomyces sp. NPDC020362 | reverse complement strand
GCCGCCCGCCGGCACCGGTCGGAGGCAGGTACGGCCCGTCTCCTCCTCAACCCCCGGCCTGCCCGGACACAACGCGGCTCCGGCGGGCAGTCTCGACGCCAAGGACATCGACGTCGCCCCGCTCCTACCGACGCGCACGCGGCGTACCGATGCGGCCGGTCGAGGTCGGTGACGTCATGCCTCTCCGGGGCCGGGCAGTCACCGCCCGGGCGCGGCGCCCAGCCTCACCTCGCGGGCCTCATGCGGAGCGCTCATGCTGAGTAAGAGGGCGCCGTCGTCTTGAGACTTGTCCTTCCCGAAGGCCGAACGAAGGCGCCTGAGAGGAGGAGGTCATGCGCATGCGAAGAATCCTGGGCCTCGCCCTGGCCGCGGCAACCCTTGCCGGCGTGAGCGCCGTCGGCGCTGTCAGCGCCGGGGCCGCCTCGTCTCCGAACATCTCCAGAGACGACTGCACGGCCGCCGGCGGACAGATCGTTTCACGCCCCTACGCCGGCTACGCCTGCGCGCTGCCTGACGGGACCACGCAGGCGATCACTTGACCGGTCGGCGCACGGCTGGGCAACCAGTCCGGCCGGTGCACCCGGCGCGGTGCGTATGGGGTGACGGCCCCCGGTCCACCGTTGGGTGGATCGCCCGCGCCCGTCGGGACACCGCGGCACTCGCGATGATGGACGCCGACCGTCTCGAAGCCAAGGCCGTCACCGCTTCGAAACGGTCCGCGCCGTCCTGAACACCGCGCTCGCCGCTGTCTTGAACGGCCTCGGCCATGTCGTCATACAGTGACCGACGAGGTCGTTCGCATTTCCTGGCTGTATTGATTTCGGATTTCCCAGCTGTATTGATCACGAGCGTTGCTGACACTCGGCAGGTCTTGAACAGGCGCAGAAGAACGAGCAGTCCTGCCGGCCTCGAGCGAGCCTGGATGTGCCGACGGTGATGAAGTCTTCCTTCTGGCGCGGGCGATGATCGCGCCGCTGTCCGCATTGAGGTTTTGCCGACGCCCTGCCACCTCCCCACCGTGGAAGAGGTCCAGCAGGTCATCGCGCTCCAACCCGTCTGAGTCAAGGCCGACCCCGCCGGCATCGCCAACCGGCACGCGGCCCACGGCCCTCTCCGGGACCTACGAGACGGCGCCGTAACAGCACGACCAAGGAGCCGACCGGCACGGTGCACCCGCCGGTCGGCTCCGCCATGTCCCCTCGACGACCCCGGGGATGACTCCGTCGTTCGGCCCATCAAGGGCACCGGCTGCAACGCCGAAAAGGACCAAGCGGAGTCGCCCCACCCTCGCGTTCCGGTACGCCTCCGCGCCCCCAGGCCGCCCCGATGACGGCGGTCCCGTAGCCCGGCCGACAGGCCCGGAGGAAATCCCGCATGCGCGTCTTCTTGCCCCTGACCGCCGTCACCACCGCCGCGCTCCTGTTCGCCACGGTCACCGGCGCGACTCCCGCCGCAGCAGACCGGAACCCCGACGGCACACCACTGGTCAAGGTGTCCCACGGCGACCCGTACGCGAAGTGCACCATCGGAGCGAGGTCCCCCGACAGCATCGTCTACCCGGCCACCGAGGTCGAGCCGTACCTGTCCGTCGATCCGCGCGACCCCAAGCGCGTGGTCACCGTGTTCCAGCAGGACCGCTGGAACGACGGCGGCGCCCGTGGCCTGGCGGCCGGCTGGACCACGGACGGCCACACCTTCCACCGGAGCACGCTGCCGTTCAGCCTGTGCGCCCCCGGCGGCGCGGACTACGAACGGGCCTCCGACCCCTGGGTGAGCACCGGACCGGACGGCACGGTCTACGCCGGCGGGGAGGGCGTCGACTTCACGAAGAGCACGCGCAGCGCCCTCCTGGCAGTCACGTCGCGCGACGGCGGCCGCACTTGGCAGAACCTCACCACCACGCACGTCGACGAGCAGCCGTTCTTCAACGACAAGCCCTCACTCACCGCCGACCCGATCCGCAAGGGCACCGCCTACCAGGTCTGGAACCGCCTCGACAGCGACCCACCCGGCCCCAGCTCCCTCGACGGTCCCGGCTACATCTCCCTCACCCGCGACGGCGGCCGTACCTGGAGCAGGGCCCGGCCGTTCGTCGACACCAGCACGGTGCCCAACACCCAGACCATCGGCCATCTGATCGTCGCCGACCGGCGCACCGGCACCCTGTACGACTTCTTCGACCGGATCACCTTCTCCGACGACCTGAGCACCGTCGTCGAAGCCCGCTACGAGGTGGTCACCTCGACCGACGCCGGAGAGACCTGGAACGCCCCGGTCACCGTGGCCCGGGACACCTCCGTACCGGAGGTCGACCCGAACGACCCCACCAAACTGCTGCGCGCCGCGGCCACCCTGCCGAGCCCGGCCGTTGCCCCCAAGACAGGCACGCTGTACATGGCCTACGAGGGCTCGGACTTCTCCGGTGGAAAGTTCGACTCCGTCCAGCTTGTGCGGTCCACCGACGGCGGACGCACCTGGGGGACCCCGGAGCTGATCAGCCCCAAGGGCGTTCCGGCCTTCTCACCGTCGATCGCGGTCGCCGAGCGGGGCACGGTCGCGCTCACTTACTACGACCTGCGCTTCCTCAAGCCCGGCAACACCACCACCCTGCCCACCGCCTACCAACTGGCCACGCTGCAGCACGGAAACCCGAAGCTCCGGACCGAACGACGGATCTCGCGGGTCTTCGACTGGCTGCAGGCGCCGTTCGCCGGGGGCTACTTCCTCGGCGACTACCAAGGCCTGGTGGCAGACGGCAAGCGAGTACGGGCGGTGCTCACCGAGACCCACTCCGGCGCACCACAGAACCGTACGGACGTCTACACCAGCAGTCTCCGCACCCGCTGACCGACGCGGACGCCGTCGCCCGGCCCGACCGCCGACGGCTGCGGACAGGCCTCGGACCCACTCCGTGACCACGTTGGGCGGGGAGGTTTGGCCGCGTCCCGCCCGGCGGGGCGGTCCTGCTGCTCTGGGGGCGCGTGAACGCGGTTTGGTCCGTGACTGACCGGAATGCTGGTCAGAAGCGGGACAGGGGTGAGAGGAACTGGGAGGAACAGAGTAGGACGACAACTCAATTGGTGGCTGATGGCGTAGATGGTCGCTGGCAGGCGAGCTGTGGGGACGGCTGAATGTTTTGGTGAGCGACTACTGGACACCCGCGCATCAAGCGGTCGAGCAGGAGGATGCAGAGGCCCTGGCCCAATTGCTGGCCGCTGGCTCCGATCCGCACCTGCCGATGCAGCCGAGTCGTGTCGGCGGCTCGCAACAGGGCTGCCACGAGGTTTCAAGATCACTTGACCTTGCCCCAGAGGGAAGGACGACAGTGTCTCCGTAGATCACACGAGCGAGCTGTGTGCGCTCGACAGCCGGTCAGGACGAAGAGGGGGAGTTCGAGTGACGGTGACCTGCGTCATACTCGATATCGGCGGCGTGCTGGAGATCACGCCGGAAACCGGATGGGTGCAGCGATGGGAAGAGCGGCTGGAGTTGCCGCTCGGCACTGTGCATCAGCGGATGCGCGATGTGTGGCAAGCCGGGAGCGTCGGGAGCATCAGTGAACGAGAGGTTCACGAGCAGGTGGCAGCACGCTTGGGGCTCGACGCGCCCCAGGTTGAGGCCTTCATGGCTGATCTCTGGGCGGAGTACCTGGGAAAGCCGAACGAGGAACTCATCGCTTATGTGCAAGGGCTGCGAGGGAGCTGCAGGCTGGGCATCCTGAGCAACAGCTTCGTCGGCGCCCGAGAGCGGGAGACGTCGCTGTACCACTTCGACGAACTGGTCGAGCAGATCGTCTACTCGCACGAGATCGGCATCGAGAAGCCGGACCCACGTGCCTTCGAGGCCGCATGCGCCAGCCTGGAAGTGCGGCCGGAGAGCTGTCTGTTCATCGACGATTTCGCAGTAAACGTCGAGGCTGCCCAGGCGGCGGGCATGCAGGCGCATCTGTTCGAGGACAACGCCCGGACGATTACGCGCATCGCAGCTCATCTGGACGCTGGTCCCCGGGTTGCAGGGACTGTCCCGCTCGGATGACGTCGGCCTGGCCGGCCTTCAGCGGTTGCCGGCCAGGCGGTGGAGCGGTTGGTCAGCCCGCTCCTGCGTGGGCGAAGAGCAGCTGGAGCACCGCCCTATGATGACCGCGTGACAGCCCGCCGAACCCTTGGCCCTGGTCCCCAGGCTTCCGCGCAGATTCGCGCCGTCCAGGCCGACCTGCTCGGCTCCCTGCCCGAAGTTCACCTTCCCGACCTTGACGAGCTGCGGGCCCGTGGGGTGCTCGGGGTTCACCCGGCGACATCCACAGCCCTGCGGCGGCCCCTTGGCGCCGGCGGCCGAGCCGACCCGTACGGGGAGGCTCCACAGCCGTAGCCCCCGACGAGCCGCACCCACACGCACGCAGCGCCCTCCCCCCGGGGTGGATAAGGGGGAGGGCGCTGTCGTTGGTCCAGCGGTTACGAGCGCACTGGGACGCCGACCACCGTGGGCGCGCAGGCGCCGATCCGCAAATCTGTTCCAGTTTGGCTCGTGGATCCGCCCCGGCCTGCAGACCGACACGGCCATGACCGGTACGGGTGTGGCCCCCCGGCCGGCCCTTCCGGCGGCAGCTGCGCAAAGAATCTTGGTCGTCGTGTCAAGAATCCGGCGGCGAAGCGACTGTCAGGGTGCGTACGGCCGCTGCTTCACGGTGAGGCGCTCAAGGCCGCAGACTGGAGGGGGTTTCCGGTGGACGGTACCGGCGTTGGCATCGTTGCGTTCCTGGTGGTCATACTTGCGCCGGGTTTGAGCAGCGTGTTGCAGAGCATCGCCTTCCGCATCCGGGTGGCGGGGAAGGCCGAGCTGGTGCGGGCCAGGCGGGAGGCGGGCTGCAGGGCCGGTGAGCGCCGCGGCGCGAGGCGGGGGCGACATGACTGAACAACAGGCGGCACCGCACGCCGAGGCGGTGGCGGCGCTGGTCGTCGAGCGGTACGGGCAGTTGGTCGGCTATGCCCGTAGGCGGCTGAGGGCCTTCGACGTCCCGCTGGCGTGGGTGGACGCCGAGGACGTGGTGCAGAACGCCCTCTTAAGCGTCCTGACCCGCAGCAAGTCGATCGGGAAGCTGCGCCCGTACGTCTTCACCGTCATCAAGAACGAGGCCTGGCATGCGACGCAGCGCTACCGCTGCGGACAGGCCTACGGATCCAGGGATGCGGACGTTCAGCTGGAGGCCACCGGTCCCGCGGTCGATCCCTGCGGCACGGCCGACCTGCGCCTGGACCTGTCGGCCGCGCTGAGCGCGCTGCCCGCGCAGCAGCGCACGGCGGTGTTCTGCACCAAGGTGCTGGGGCTCACCCAGGCGGAGACGGCCCGGGCCATGGACAAGAGCCCAGGCACGGTGGCCACCCACACGTCCCGGGCGGTCGCCACGCTGAAGCTGGCCCTGGGCGCGCTGGCCGTCGCGCTGGTCGGCTGCGCCACGCAGTGGCTGCGGTCCGGCACCTGGTTCGTCCAGCCTGCCGCCGGTGGCGGGCTGGAGACGCTGCTGGCGCAGGGGTCGTTCATCGGCCTGGCGGTGGCCGGTTCCTTGGCGGTAACTGCCGTTGTGATGCTCGGTGTTGTGAGGCTCCGGAGGCTGTTGGCGCCCGTGAGGGACCGAGTATGGCGTCTTCTTAGGTCCCGCTTCGCAAGGTTGTTGGAGGAACCGCAGGGGCGGGCTGGCCCGGACCCCAGCCCTTCGGCCGCGTCCGAGTACTCGCCGCATGACCACTACGTGGGCGGAGGGCCCATGCCGGGCGGACCCGCAGGGCCCGTCATGTGATCACCAAGGAGGTCTGAGCCGTTGCGGACCTCCTTGGTGACCGCCTTTCGTTCTCCGGCCGTTCCGCATCATGGATCCCGGATAACTTCCCCATGTCCGGAGTCCAGTAGAGGGCTCATCTCCGCCGAACAGGACGACTCATGGCAGACAGTCAGAAGGCGGTCGAAGCGGTCGTCACCCCGGCGCCGCCGGCCCGGCCCGAGGCGTACGACGCCGCGACCCGGGCCGCGCTCGACCACATCGACCACCAGGCGGTGCGCGCCGTCGCCGACGCCCGCCCGGAGCGGACCCGCAGGGGCTACGCCCAGGACTGGGCGAGCTGGGGCAGGTTCTGCGCCGACAGTGGCGTTCCCCCGCTCGCCCTCACCCCCGGCACCCTGGTGATGTTCGTGGAGTGGCTGTGGACCCAGCCCGGATGGAAGAAGGGCACCTTCACCGCTCCGTCGACCATCGAACGCCGGATCTCCGGCACCGTGGCCTCCGCCCGCGCCGACCACAACCTGAAGCTGGAGGACGGCATCGCCCGCCTCGCCCGCAACCGGCTCAAGCAGCTGGTCAAGGAGATGGAGGCCAACGGCGAGACCCGCGGCCGCGGCCAGGCCCCGCCGCTACTGGTCGACCACCTCGTGGCGATCAGCGCCGCCTGCCCGGACAACCTCACCGGCATCCGCGACCGCGCCCTGGTCCTCATGCACTTCGCCGTCGCCGGCCGCGAGCACGAACTCGCCTTCAACCGCGTCCGCGACTACGCCGAGACCCCCGCCGGCATCCAGGCCGACCTGCGCGTCTCCAAGGTCCGCCCCCGCACCGTCCCGGTCCCCTACGGCTCCCGCCCCTCGATCTGCCCCGTCCGCGCATGGCAGGCCTGGAAGGAGGCCGCCGGCCTGGACGACCCCGACGGCTACGCCTGGCGGCGCCTGCACAACCGCTGGCACACCGTCATGAAGGGCGGACTGCAGCCCGAGTCCATCGGCGACGTCATCACCCGCGCCGGCCAGCGCGCCGGGATCGAGATCCGCTTCACCGGCCACAGCCCCCGGCGCGGCCTCGCCACCTCCTCCCGCCTGAAGGGCCACGACCAGATCGTCATCGCCAAGCAGGGCGGATGGGCCCCGCACTCCAAGGTGCTCGCCGGCTACCTCGAAGTCGTCGACCAGTGGGAGGACAACGCCCCGCTCGGCGTGCTGTGAACGACTTGATCAGCACGACGGGTAACAGCCACGGCGGACCACCAGTCACCCGCGTGCGCGCAGCCGTTGGTGCTGAGAACGATCAAGCTCGCCGAGGGCGCTGGCCAGTACGGCAGGGGAGGTAGGCCGGGTGCCAGTCGGCCCTCGGTGCGAGGTGCGGCCGGCACCCGGCAACGTGCGGTGCGTCAGTCTCCGATGATGCGGCCACCCCGGTCGCGGCGGCGGTCGTGCAGCTTGTCGAGGACGTCGGCGAGGACGGACATGGTCTTGGGCCCAGCCTGCGCGATCTGGTCCGTGAGGGTAAGCGCCTGAAGCGTGGGGGCCAGCTGATTCAGCAGCGCAAGCGCATCGGGCAGCGTCTCGGCGCATAACCACTCCGAATGATCCGACCCTTCCAGGTCGAACAGGAACGACGGCTCCTCAGGCCGCGACCAGACCGTAGGCATCAACGGGACCACGTACAACGTGCCCACCCCCGTCCAGCTGCGGTATCCGGCAGCCTTGATCGCTGCTTCGACATCCTCTTCTGGCCTGTTCATGACCGGGTCCACTGCCCGGATCCACTCACCGAATTTGAAGACCCACCCCCTGATGAGGCTGGCCGTGCTCCTGCGTCAGGCTGTTGGTCACGTATGTTCCCTCCCGTAGTCCGTGGCTCTCTGTTGTAGGCCCTGCGCTCGTATAGCTACGGCGAGGGGACAACTAGCTCAACGTGGTGCTGGGGCGTTCGCATCAGACCGTGGCTCGGGAACCTCTGCGCTCAGGACGGCGAAGTCGGCGTGGGCTGCCTCTACGGCTTCGGGGCACGCCTCGCGCTTGGCGTGTGCGGCGAGCGCTCGATAGATGCTGGCGACGGACGGGTTCTGCCCCTTGCGCTTGCCGGTGGGGATGATCAGGTCGGGCTGGATCTGCTCGACGGACTCGCCGCCCGCGCGGCGGCGGAGCACGGTGTGGAGCATGTCGTCGTTGATGACCGGCGGTCGGCCGCCGTGTTTGCCCTTGCGGGCGGCGGCATCGAGTCCTTCGAGGGTGGACTCGCGGATGTTCTCCCGCTCGGTCTCGGCCATAGCGGCGAAGAAGGCGAACAGCAGCCGCCCGGGCCCGCTGGGGTCGTACATCCCGGGCAGGGGCCCGGCGACCATCTCCAGGACCAGGCCGTGGGCGGTGAGGTGGTCGGCGAGTGCGGTGATCTCGGCGGCGTCACGGCCCAGCCGCTTCATCTCGTACACGGTGAAGACGACCCGGCAGTGCGGGGCGTGAGCCTTGATCCCGCGCGCCGCGGCGAGCGCCGCCTCGAACTGCGGGCGGACCCGCACCCGGGTGCTGTTCTTCTCGCTGAAGACCTTGTCCCTGGGGATGCCGTGCTTGCTGAGCGCGTCCAGCTGGGAGTCGAGTTCCTGACCGAGCGTCGAGCGGCGGGCGTAGCCGATGCGGATGTCGGCGGTCGGGGTATCGGGGTCGATCGGGGCCGGGGCCGGGGCCGGGGGCGGGGTGCCGGGCCGCCACGGCTGTCCCGGTCCCCGGTCGGCGGGGGTCGGCACCCGCAGCAGCTTCGCGAGCCGGGGCACCTTCGTGAACCGGCCGGTGTGATACGTGCCGGCGACCGCGCCGCCGTGCGAGCGGCCGGCGAGCCGGGCTCGGCACCCCACCGTGGGCAGGGATGGGGTAGCGCCGAGGGAAGCCCAAAAGCCGCCAGTTCTTGATCTTGGCCGGTGTGGTGGTCGGTCAGCTCAACTCAGGCTGGCAGCCGGGAGTGCGTTGACGCGGTTCTCGTACTCGCGGCGGGCCTTGCGCTGGGCCGGGAGCGCCGCGGTGCCGTCGAGGACCTGGCAGGGGTCGAGGAGTCGCCGGTGGACCGCGAGGACGGCGGTGACGCGCAGGGTGTAGCCCTGGCCGCGTCGTACGGTGATGCCCTGGTCGAGAGCGGCGCGCTCGGCGGGCTCCAGTTCGGCGGCGCGGAGGAAGTCGTCGACCTTGCCCGGCATGTCGAGGGCGACCGCCAGTTCCGGGGCCGGGGCGCCCGGATCGACGGCCGTGTACTCGGGCAGGAGGTCCGCGACGGCGGTACGGATGGCGCCGCGGCTGCCGTCATGGTCGCGGGCGAAGGCGGCGATGGAGCGGCCCTCCAGGTACGCGGTGCGCACGTCGTCGGCCTTCATGGCTGGGACGGCGGGGCGGCGCCCGCCCTTGTTGCCCTTGGCCTCGGCGGCCCGCAGCCCGTCGTAGGTCCGTTCGCGCTGGAGGTCGCGCTGGAGTTCGCCGGCGGCGGCGAGGGTCTGCACCATGAATTTCACGGTGGACAGCAGCTCGCCGGTACGCGGGTGGCGGGCGGTGAGGTCCATCACGGAGAACGCGCCATCGTGGATGCGCAGGGCGAGGCGGTCGCCGTGCAGGACGTCGAGCGCGTCGAGGATGTGCCCGGTGCCGCGCACCAGGCGGAACATCTCGGAGACGTGCACAGCGTCGCCCGGCCGCGCGTACGCGAGCAGCTCGCCGAACTTCTGCCGCTCCAGCGGGTGAAGGCGGCTGGAGATCCCGGCCTGCTCCTCGAAGACAACCGGGGCCTCGATCCCGGCCTCGTCCAGCACCAGGTTCTGGCGGTCGGTCGACTGCTGGTCGGTCGACACCCGCCTGTAGACCAGGTTGGCCATGCCGCTCCCCGTTGTGGTGGTCGCATTCGACCCCAGCTGTCAGCAAACCCTGTCATCAGCCGTCATCGGATCTGATTGGACCGGCGCCGCCGGGCCCCGGAAAGCCCGGGTTCATTGGACGCCCGCCGCGCCTGTGTCATTCGTTCCTTTGACGACATCAAAGACGCGGAGGCCGAAGATCGGCGGATCCAGGTTGGGCGGGGCCGGGTTGGATGGTCCGGGCGCGGACGAGCCTGCCGCCGGGCGTCGCGGCGCCGAACGGGGTGAGAGTTCACCGATCCGTTCTCTGGGTCGGCCGCGACCGACGGCGGCGTGGTGCTGCGGTCCTCAGATGGGGCCGTCGGCACGGGGCGGGCAGTGGTGGACCGGCCGAGGGCTTAAACCATTCTGTGCTCGTCCCCTCGGTCGGGTCGCCAGACGAAGCGACCAGATGCCCCCTGGCAGTGAGCTCGATGGCGCCGGTCGCCTCGCCGGATCTTCCCCCTTTTCCCGAGCGCGGCAAAACATCGCCGGCATCCAAGGGCGGGCTCGCCCATAAGGCAGGCGGGCATCGGGAGCGCAATTAGCGATATACGGAACGGCGGAATGCATGATACGCCATACGGTCAGCCGTCATGGATTCAGCCCAAGGGGCATAGCTTCACCAGGTAAGTCAAGACTTACCTTTAGGGGACTTTGACCGTATGGTGTGGCTCGAATCGAAGGAGCCCCCTGTTGTCGAAAATGAATGATCCGGCTGTGCGTGCGGTTGAATCGGAGCAGGATTATGTGTCCTCCTTATATGAGTTGCTCACCGAGCGGCTTTCCGAGGCGCGAGTACACCGAGCGAGTGTGCTGAACGCCCCGGCGGACAGCGCCGGTGAGGCATACGAGAGAGAAATCGCCGCCGAGCGTCTGGCCAAGGAAATCGGCCGGCTGGAGGGCGCCGAAAAGGGGCTGGTCTTCGGGCGCATCGACTGGACGGATGGCACGGCCCTGCGCATCGGGCGGATCGGACTGCATACGGAGGAGCATGACCTGCCTCTGCTCGTGGACTGGCGCGCGAACGCGGCGCGGCCCTTCTACGAGGCGACACCGGTTCACCCGATGGACCTGCGGCGGCGTCGGCACCTGCGCCTCGAGGAGCGCACGGTCATCTCGGTGAGCGACGAACTGCTGGACGGGACCGCCCCGACCGACGAGGACGTCGTGGGGGACGGCCCGTTGACCGAGGCTCTGTCGGCACGGCGTACGGGCAGGATGCACGCGGCCGTCGCGACGCTGCAGGCCGAGCAGGACGAGATCGTCCGCTCCGCCCACCGCGGGGTGACCGTGGTGCAGGGCGGGCCCGGCACCGGCAAGACGGTGGTCGCACTGCACCGGGCGGCCTATGTCCTGTACGCGTTCCCGCGCGCCGCGGAGGAGGGTGTCCTGGTGGTGGGACCGAACGCCCGGTTCCTCGACTACATCTCCCAGGTCCTTCCCTCGCTCGGAGAGAACGACGTCGTTCTGGCGACCTGCCGGGAACTGGCCGGAGTGTCCACGGACACGGTGGACCCGTTCGATACGGCGCGTCTCAAGGGCAGCTCCGACCTCGCCGACGCCTTGGCCGGCCTGCTGCGCGTCCACCAAGCCCCCGCCGGTGACTTCACCGTGCGGGTCGGACAGGAACTGGTTCACCTGTCCGGCGAGGAAGTCGCCACGGCACGCGACGCCGCCGTGGCAGCCGCACCGGGGCACAACCCCGCGCGCCAGGTGTTCAAAGAGCTCTTGGTCGACGCCGTCACCGACGCGATGCAACGAGACATGGGCGACCTCCTGGAGCAGATCGACGCCGATGCCGAAAGGATGACGGGCATCAACCTCGACCGGTTCACGGGAGTCGCCCAGCGCCGTGCCGAAGGTGCGGCCGACTCAGGTCCGGTCCACGAGCTGGACCTGGACGCCATCCGAGCCGATCTCCTCGACGACGCCGGCGTCGACCGAGCGGTCGAGGTGTTGTGGCCGCGGCTGGTACCCGGTGACCTCGTGAAGGCGCTCCTGACGAACGCCGGCGCTCTCGCCGAGCGCCTGCCCCGCCTGACCGCGCAGGAGCGGTCCCTTCTGCTGCGCGGTCAGGACGACCCGTGGACCGATGCCGATGTGCCGTTGCTGGACGAGGCGGCGAGCCTGGTCGACGGCCCCCCCGAGCGGACGTACGGGCACGTCGTCGTCGACGAGGCGCAGGAACTGACTGCCATGCAGTGGCGGATGATCGTCCGCCGCTGCCCGGCAAGGGCGATGACGCTGGTGGGTGACTTCGCCCAGGCAGGCCCGGTCGCGACAGCACGCGACTGGAAGGAAGCACTGAGCCCCCACGTCGGACCGCGGTTCAAACTGCACAACCTGACCGTCAGCTACCGCACCACGCAGGAGATCCTGGAGAGCGTCCGGGATCTGCTCACGCGGATCGCTCCGGACCAGAAGCCCACACGGTCACTGCGAAGCGGTGAGAGCCCTCGCACCGTGACCACACCTCCGGACGGGTTGGTCACCGCCGTCGTTCAGGAGCTCCGCGCCCACAGCACCGCGCACCCGGGCGAGCTTCTGGGAGTGATCTGCGCGGACACCAGGGTGAGCGAGCTGACGGCCCAGGGCATCGCTCACCACGCACGCATCGTGCCGGCGTCCGAAGCACGCGGCCTGGAATTCGACGGGGTCGTCGTCATGAACCCCGAGGAAATCATCACGGCCCGCCCCGGTGGGGAAAGGGACTTGTACGTAGCCCTGACCCGGGCCACCAAGCGCCTCTGCACCATCACCGTCCAGCTCGCCTGACGACTCGGCGCCCGCGTCGTCGCCGCGGGCGCACCCGGCGCGGTACAGACACCGGTCCACGCGCACGGGGCTGCTCGCCGCCTCACCGCTCGTGGCCGCACCCGGCATCACGCGGCCTGGTCCAAGCCGACGACGTTCAGATCCCCTTCGCGCAGCAGGGTGAAGTCGACGTCGAGCTTCGGGTCGTACGCGTCGGGTTCGATGCCGAGTTCGTGCGTGCTGTACTCGCCGAACCGTTTGATGTGCTCGGTCAGGTACGGCGAGATATGGGCCAGGTCCTCAGGATCGATCTCCCATTCCTCTTCCAGCAGCTGGCGGACGATCTCGGAGATGTCCAGGGCATTGTGGAAGATCACCGCATTCGTGAGCAGAGAGTTGAACGACGTCTCCAGCCCCGAGCTGACCGCGGCGCAGCTGATCGGGGCGCCGGAGATGGCCGAGCTGGGCGGCATCACCGCCTCCACGCTGCGCGCCTACATCTCGCGCGGCAACAGCGAGGTGCCCCTTCCGCAAGCCACCGTCGGCGGCCGCGACCAGTGGGCGCGGGCGGTGGCGCAGGACTGGGTGGAGGCCCGCCGGCGCTCCTACGAGGGCGTCGGGGCCGCCATGTCCGCCGACGACCGCGACAACCTCTCGCCCGGCGCGGCCGAGGTGCGCGACCGGTTCGCCACCGACTTCCGCCGCACGCTGTGGGACCGGCCCGACGTGCGCAAGCGGTGGGTGCTGCGCCAGAGCAACGAGGAGTCCGTCGCCGAGGTCGCGAACGCACTCGCCTGGGTCCGTCGCCACCAGCCTCGACCGGATCATCCCCACCCAGCACCTGGGGCGGGTTGTGCAGGGTGCGGTGCTGCAGGACTTCGCCGAGTCCGTCGAGCTGTTCGCCGACGAGGCCAAGAAGCGGGGCAAGAGGTCCTGGTGGTACTTCAACCTGACGCCCTCGGTGGCCAAGATGCTCGACTGGTACGTCCGTTACTTTCCCGGCGCCGCGTACTCCACCATCGGCGAGATCCAGCGTCAGGCCCACACGACGTGGGACGCGACGCCGGCGGACACGCTGCGCGCGCTGCGCTTGGCGCTCTCGCTGGACGGCAAGCTGACCGAGCAGCAGCGCCAGACGTACTTCGCGCTGCTTGAGCCGCACGAGAACGCCGACTGACCACGCCGCGTCCCGCAGGCAGGGGGGCCGAACCAAATCCACAGGCACCCCCCCCCCGCCCCCGTACCGTGGACCCAACCCAACAGCCCACCTCGGACCGGGACAAAAAAAGA
>NZ_JBFAET010000220.1:0-14015 GCF_040642095.1 Streptomyces sp. NPDC020362 | reverse complement strand
GCGGCCGCGGCAGACGCCCGTCGAGTTCCGAGCAGACCGCGTCGAAGGCCGCGCGAAAGGCGGGAAAGGTCTGGTACAGCTCCCGGCCCATTCCCGGGCGCTGGCTGCCCTGCCCGGAGAACAGGAACGCCAGCCGCCCCGGTGCCGAGGTCTCCCCACGGATCAGGTCGGGGCTCTCCTCGCCCGAGACCAGAGCGCCGAGGGCGGTACGGGATCCGGCGGCGTCGTCGGCCAGCACGACCGCCCGGTGCTCGAACCGGCTGCGGCCGTGTGCGAGGGCCCGGGCCACAGCACCGGGGCCGACGTCGGGCCGGCCGGCGGTCCAGTCGAGCAGCCTGCTCGCCTGCTCCCTCAGGGCCTCGGCCGAGCGGGCCGACAGCAGCCAGGGCAGGGGGCCCGGATCCATCCGCGCGGTCGCGGGCGGGACGTACCCGCCCGTGGTCTCCGCCACGACCGGGGGCGCTTCCTCCACGATCAGGTGGGCGTTGGTGCCGCTGATGCCGAAGGCCGAGACGCCGACGCGGCGAGGGTGTGCCTCGGAAGGCCAGTCCCGGACGCCGGTGAGGGGCAGGACTGTGCCCTTGGACCAGTCGATCTCCGGGGAGGGCTCCTCGGCGTGCAGGGTGGGCGGCAGCGTCCGGTGCCGCAGCGCCATCACGGCCTTGATGACCCCGGCGACACCGGCTGCTGCCTGCGTGTGTCCGATGTTGGACTTGACCGAGCCGACCCACAGCGGTGAGCCGGCGTCCCGCACCGACCCGTACGCCGCCATCAGGGCCCGGGCCTCGATCGGGTCGCCCAGCTTCGTGCCGGTGCCGTGCGCCTCGACGAGACCGACCTCGCCCGCGGGCACCCCGGACGCCGCCAGCGCGTCCCGGATGACACGCTCCTGCGAGGGTCCGTTCGGAGCGGTGATGCCGTTGGACGCGCCGTCCTGGTTGACCGCGGAGCCGCGGATGACGGCGAGCACCGGGTGACCATGCCTACGCGCGTCGGAGAGCCGCTCGAGGAACAGCATCCCCGCACCCTCACCGAAGCCGAATCCGTCGGCGGCCGCCCCGAACGCCTTGCAGCGGCCGTCCGCCGACAGCGCGCGCTGCCGGCTGAACTCGGTGAGCCCACGGGTGGTGGTGAGGACGGCGACACCGCCGGCGAGCGCGGCGACGCACTCCCGGTTTCGCAGCGCCTGCACGGCGAGATGCAGGGTCACCAGGGAGGACGAGCAGGCGGTGTCGACCGTCAGCGACGGCCCGCACAGTCCCAGCGTGTAGGAGATCCGCCCGGACACCATCCCGCCGGTGCTGCCGGTGACGACATACCCCTCGGCGGCCTCGGGCGCTTCGGCGAGCACGGCGCCGTAGTCCTGGGAGTTCGACCCCGCGAACACCCCCGTCTGGCTGTCGCGGAGGGAACGCGGGTCGATTCCCGCGTTCTCCACCGCCTCCCAGGAGGTCTCAAGGAGCAGCCGCTGCTGCGGGTCCATGGTCGCCGCCTCGCGCGGTGAGATACCGAAGAACTCCGCGTCGAAGCGGTCCGCGTCGTGGAGGAAACCGCCCGCCGTGCTGTAACTGCGTCCCGGGGCGTCCGGGTCCGGGCTGTACAGACCGGCGATGTCCCAGCCGCGGTTGACGGGGAGGCCGCCGATCGCGTCCTGGCCGTCCCGGACGACCCGCCACAGGCCGTCCGCGCTGTCCGCGCCGCCGGGGTAGCGGCAGCCGATGCCCACGACGGCGATGGGCTCGCGCTGTCGGTCCTCCAGTTCGCGGTTGCGGCTCCGTGCGGCGCGCAATTCGTTGTCCATGGTGCGCAGATGCCGCGCGAGTCGTTCTTCGGTGGTCTGTTTCATGTCCGTCACTTCTCGTTCCGCCCTGGTCCTGTGGGAGACGTGGCCTGGTGCCGGGTGCCGTTCACGACTCGCCGAACCGGTTGTCGAGCAGCTCCAGCAACTTCTCAGTGCTGTCGGCGGATTCCAGGCCCGGCGTCTGGTCAGCCGCGTCGCCGGTGCCGCGTACGGCCCTGAGGAGGGACTCGACACGGGTCGCCAGCCGCAGCCGGGCCGAGTCGTCGGCCGCCAGGGCCTGGACGTCCGCCTCGATCCGGTCGAGCCGGCCGATGACCGTCTCGGCCGCGGCGGCCCCCTCGTCGAAGAGTTCGGTGAGGAGGTGTTTCGCGAGCCGGGCCGGGGTGGTGTGGTCGAACAGCAGCGTCGGCGGCAGGGTGAGGCCGGTGGCGCGGCCGAGCCGGTTGCGCAGGTCCACCGACAGCAGCGAGTCGAACCCGGCCTGCTGGAACTCCTGGTCCGTCGGGAGCTGGTCGTCCGCGCCCCGTCCCAGCACCACCGCGCCGTTCGTCCGCACCAGTTCCAACAGGGTGAGCTCGCGGTCCGCTGGAGTCATCGCGGCCAGGCGTTCGCGGAAGCCGTCACCGGTGCCCCCGGTCGAGGCGCCCGCGTCCTGCCGTCCGGGGACGGCCTCGACGAAGTCCTCGATCAGGGGACTGCTGCGTACCGATGTGAACACCGGTACGAACCGCGCCCAGTCCACGTCGGCGATCACCTCGAACGCCCGGTCCGCCGACAGGGTCCGGTACAGGCCCTCGAAGGCGGTGGACGGGGCGAGGAACGGCAGGCCCTGGCGGACGACGCGCTCGGCGTTGGCGCGCTCCTTGGTCACCTCCTCGTCCCAGATGCTCCAGGCCAGCGAGGTCACCGGCAGCCCCTCCGCGCGGCAGCGTTCGGCGTATGCGTCGAGGTGGGCGTTGGCCGCACCGTAGGCGCCGTGGTCGCCGCTGCCCCACACTCCGGCGATCGACGAGTAGAGGACGAGCTCGCGCAGGTGTGCGGGGTCGAGTAGCTCGGCCAGGTTGACCGCCCCCGTCACCTTGGCATCCACCACCTCGGAGAAGTGGGACAGGGAGGCCGACTCGAGTGGGGCGATGTTCAGATGGGCGGCGGCATGCACGGCGGTGGTCACCGGATGCCCGGCCTCCGCCAGTTCGCGCAGTATCCCGGCCAGCCCTTCCCGGTCACGTACGTCACAGGAGAACACGGCCGCGGTGCAGCCCGCCTCGCCGAGCTCGGCGACCAGTTCCGGCATCCCGGGCGACTGGAGTCCGCTCCTGCTCAGCAGGGCCAGGCGCTTCGCTCCACGCTCGGCCATCGACCGGGCGAGATGCGGTCCCAGCGATCCGCCGGCACCCGTGATCAGAACGGTCCCCGACGGCTGCCACCCGCCGTCCGACTTCGGGAGCGGCGGTTCGTGCCGGACGAGCCGGCGTACCCGGGTGCCCGAAGCCCGTATCGCCCACTGGTCCTCCCCGCGGCCCTGGGCCAGCACCCGCAGCAGTGTCGCGGCGGTACCCGTGTCGGGGTCCGCGGGAAGGTCCACCAGGCCTCCCCAGCGCCTGGGGTGTTCCAGGCCCACGATCCGGCCCAGACCCCACACCTGGTTCTGCCCCGGGCTGCGCGGGATTTCTCCGGCCCCCACGGCGCCGCTGGTGACCGCCCACAAAGGGGCGTCCAGACCGAGGTCGCCGAGGGCCTGGACCGCGGCGACGGTCAGCGCGAACCCCGTGGACAGCCCCGGCAACGACGGGTGCGGCCGTTCGTCCAGACCCAGCAGGGACAGGACACCCTCGTAGCCCGGCCGCTGATGGCCGTCCGCCGCGGCGACGCGAGAGCCCACCATCGCCCGGTCGGCGTCGTCCGCTCCCAACGTGACGGGGACCAGGTCCAGCCCCCGCTCCACCAGCAGGGCCCGCAGCCGCTCGGACGCGGCCGTACCGGGCGTCAGCAGCAGCCATCGGCCCGAGGGCGTCGTGCTCTCGTCGAGTGGCTGGTCACGCCAGGCGATCTCGTAGTGCCAGGAGTCCAGCTCGGACTGCTGTTTGTTCCTGCGGCGCCAGCCGGCGAGCGCCGGCACCACCTCGGCGAGCCCGTCCGCATGGCCGAGCCGACCGGACAGCTGCGCCAGATCCCCACGCTCGACCGCGTCCCAGAACCAGGCGTCGCTGTCGGACCCGTGCGACACCGGCCGTCCTTCGGCGGCGTCGAGCCAGAAGCGGCGGTGCCGAAACGCGTAGGTGGGCAGGTCCACGCGGTGGCCGGCCGTGAGCACTCGGCTCCATTCCACCGGCAGCCCGCGCGTGTAACCCTCGGCCAGCGACAGGAACATACGGTCCATGCCCCCGTGGCCCCGGCGCAGTGAGCCGCACACCACGCCGTCGCCGTTCAGCGTGTCCAGCGTCTCCCGTACGCCGACCGCGAGCACGGGATGCGGGCTGCACTCGACGAAGAAGGAGAATCCCTCGGCGGCCAGCGTCTCGACCGTGCTCTGCAGCAGCACCGGCTCCCGCAGGTTGCGGTACCAGTACTCCGGGTCCAGCTCGGATCCCGACAGCCGGGTGCCGGTCACCGTCGAGTACAGCGGTACTGCACCCGCACGCGGGGCGATTCCCTCCAGCTCGGCCAGCAGCCGCTCGCGGACCGCCTCGATCGCGGGCGAGTGCGAGGCGTAGTCCACGTCGACCCGGCGGACCTGGACGCCGTCCGCCCGCGCGGATTGCATCAGTTCCTCGAGCGCGTCATCGGGACCCGACACCACCACGGACTGGGGCCCGTTCACCGCGGCGACCGACAGCCGGTCGTTCAGCCGGTCCCGCACCTCCTGCGCGGACAGCCCCACGAACACCATCCCTCCGGTTCCGGAGAGGTCGCTCAGCAGCCGGGCCCGGGTGGCGACCACCCGGGCCCCGTCCGCCAGGGACAGCGCACCGGAGACACACGCGGCGGCGATCTCCCCCTGCGAGTGACCCACCACCCCCTCCGCCGGAACCCCCCAGTGCTGCCACAACCTGGCCAGCGACACCATGACGGCGAACAACACGGGCTGGACCACGTCCACAGTGTCGGGCACTGCGCCGTCCGCGCTGCGCAGGACCTCCGACAGGGACCAGTCGACATGAGGTGCCAGCGCCTGCTCGCATTCCCGCACCGAGGCCGCGAACACCTCCGACTCGGCGAGCAGCCGGCGGCCCATACCGAGCCACTGCGAACCCTGCCCGGGGAACATCAGTGCCACTCGGCCGCGATGTGCCGTGTCTGTGACCACCGACGTGGGGCGGACCGCGTCCGCGGTGCCGAGCACGTCGAGCCCGTGCAGCAGCTCCTCCCGGTCCGCGGCGACGACCACGGCACGGTGGTCGAAGGAGGAGCGGGCCGTCGCCAGCGACCATGCCACGTCCGGCGGGGCGAGTTTGGGACGGGCCAGCAGGTGCGCGCGCAGTGCCCGCGCCTGCGCGGGCAGGCCGTCCGCGGTCCTGGCCGACAGGACGAACGGCAGGGGCCCAGCGGGCGTGCCCGGCCCCTCGAGACACGGAGAGGCCGCGGCGTCCGCATCCGACGAGAGCGCGGTCCCGGGCAGCGGATCGCCTTCCTCCAGGACCACATGGGCGTTGGTGCCGCTGATGCCGAACGAGGACACACCTGCCAGGCGCGGGCGCTGCCCGCGCGGCCAGGACCGTTCCTCGGTCAGCAGCGCCACCGCGCCCGCCGACCAGTCGACCTCGTGCGACGGGGTGTCCGCGTGCAGGGTTCGCGGCAGCACCTCGTGCCGCATCGCCTGCACCATCTTGATCACACCGCCGACGCCGGCCGCCGCCTGGGCGTGCCCCAGGTTCGACTTGAGCGAGCCCAGGTACAGCGGCCTGTCCGGCTCGCGTCCGTGGCCGTACACGGCTATGAGCGCCTGGGCCTCTATCGGGTCGCCGAGCCGGGTGCCGGTGCCGTGCGCCTCGACCGCGTCGACGGCGGACGCCGGGACACGGGCCTGACCGAGAGCGGCTTCGATGACCCGCTGCTGCGAAGGTCCGTTCGGCGCGGTCAAGCCGTTGGACGCACCATCTTGGTTCACGGCGGAACCGCGTACGACGGCGAGTATCTCGTGCCCGAGACGCCGTGCGTCCGAGAGCCGTTCCACGAGGAGTACACCGACGCCTTCGGACCAGCCCGTGCCGTCCGCGTCGGCGGAGAACGGCTTGCAGCGGCCGTCCCGGGCCAGGCCGCCCTGGCGGCTGAACTCGACGAAGATGTTGGGCGACGCCATCACGGTGGCTCCGCCCGCCAGCGCGAGGTCGCACTCGCCCTGCCGCAGCGCCTGACAGGCGAGGTGCAGGGTGACCAGCGAGGACGAGCAGGCCGTGTCCACGGTGACCGCCGGGCCCACCAGGCCGAGCAGATAGGAGATCCGGCCGGACATGACGCTGTTGCTGTTGGCGATGCCGAGGATGCCTTCGAGGCCGTCCGGGATGCCGTTCAGGCGGGTGTAGTAGTCGTTGTACATCGTTCCCGCGAAGACGCCGGTACGGCTGCCGCGCAGCCCCTGCGGATCGATGCCGGCGTGTTCGACGGCCTCCCACGAGGTCTCCAGGAAGAGCCGCTGCTGGGGATCCATCGCCAGCGCCTCACGTGGCGGGATACCGAAGAAGTCCGCGTCGAATCCGGCGGGGTCGTCGATGAACCCGCCCTCGCGCACATAGCTCCTGCCGACCCGGTCCTGGTCGGGGTCGTAGAGGCCGGCCAGGTCCCAGCCGCGGTCGGTGGGGAACCCGGTGACGGCGTCCGCCCCGTCGGCCACCAGCCGCCACAGCTCGTCCGGGGACGTCACCCCGCCGGGGAAGCGGCACGCCATGCCGACGATCGCGATGGGTTCGGTGGTGGCGCCCGCGAGGGCCGGAACGACGGGGACGCTCGCACGGTCGTCCCGGACGCCCGAGATCCCTGTCGACAGGTGCGTGGCGAGGGCCGCCGGGCTGGGGTGGTCGAAGACGAGCGTGGCGGGCAGGCGCAGCCCGGTCGCGGCATTGAGACGGTTGCGCAGTTCGACGGCGGTGAGCGAGTCGAAGCCGAGGGCCTTGAACGCGCGGTCGTCCTCGATGTCCGCGCCGTCCGAGTGACCAAGCACCTCGGCGACATGGGTACGCACCAGGTCGAGGAGCGCGCGTTCCCGCTCGGCGGCGGGCAGCTCCGCGAGCCGCTGGGCCCACGACGATCCGCACGGCCCCGAACCGCTGTCGCCGGAACCGGCGCGCCGCCGTGTGTGAGGCACCAGGCCGCGCAGCAGCGTGTGGGGTTCGGCGCCGGGGCGAGACAGGACGGTGGTGTCCAGCCGGGTGGCCGCCAGTACGGCTTCCCCGGCACACTGCGCCGCATCGAACAGCGCGGCGCCGTCTTCGGCGGACAACGGTGGCAGGCCGGAGCGGGCCATCCTCCTGAGGTCGGTCTCGTCCAGGTGGCTGGTGCTGGTGCTCGCCTCCCGCCACAGACCCCACGCGATGGAGACGGCGGGCAGCCCCTGGGCACGGCGGTGGTGGGCGAGTGCGTCGAGGAAGGAGTTGCCGGCGGCGTAGTTCGCCTGTCCCGCCGTGCCCAGGAGGCCGGCGAGGGAGGAGTAGAGGACGAAGGCGTCCAGGTCGAGATCGCGAGTGAGGTCGTGCAGGTTCCAGGCCGCATCGATCTTGGGCCGCAGGACGGTGTCGAGCCGCTCGGGTGTGAGGGCCGAGAGGACCCCGTCGTCCACGACGCCGGCGGCGTGCACCACGGCGGTGAGCGGACGGTCGGCCGGGATACCGGTCAGGACACGAACGAGGGCGTCCCGGTCGGCGGCGTCGCAGGGCGCGAAGGTGACCTCGGCGCCGGACCCGGTGAGTTGCGCGGCGAGTTCGGCGGCGCCCGGCGCCTGACTTCCGCGTCGGCCGAGCAACAACAGACGCCGGGCGCCGTGCCGTTCGACCAGGTGCCGGGCCAGCAGGCCGCCCAGCGCGCCGGTACCTCCGGTGATCAGGACCGTGCCGCGGTCCCAGCGCGGCACGCCCTCCTCGGCGTCGCCGGGTGTGGTGCGGCTCAGCCGCGGTGTCAGGAGCCGGCCCGCCCGCAGCGCCAGTTGTGTCGCGCCGGCGGCCAGCGCCGCCGCGACCGGTCCCGCGTCCTGTCCCACGCTGTCGATGTCCACGAGGGCGAAACGGTCCGGGTGCTCCGCGACCGCCGAACGCACCAGGCCCCACACACCCGCGTGCACGAGGTCCGGCGTGTCGTCTGCGCCCACCCCCACGGCCCCACGGGTGACCACCACCAGCCGGGAGCCGGCGAACCGCTCGTCCTCCGACCAGGTCCGGACCGTCTCCAGCAACGCCCGCACCGCCGAACGGGCGTGGGCGCCGGTCCGTTCCTCGCCGGTATCGTCGGGCAGCAGCGGCAACAGGACGGTGCCCGGCGTCGGACCGCCGTTCTCCAGCGCCCGTACGAGGTCGGGAAGACCGGCGTACGCGTGGACCTCACCGGCGGTCGCGAAGGGCCGCGCGTTGCCCAGGACGGCCCAGTCGCCGGTGGATCCCGCTGTCCTGTCGGCGCGCTGCGGAGTCCACTCCAGACGGAACAGGCCACCCCGCGCGCCCTGACCGATTCCGGGCCGGGCGTTCCGGGTGAGCGGTCGCAGATGCAGGGTCTCCACCGTGGCGACCAGGGAGCCCACCACGTCGGTGACGACCAGGCTCACGGTCTGTGCGTCCTTGACCGTCAGCCGGACCCGCAACTCTGTGGCGCCGGTGGCGTACACCCGTACGCCCGACCACGCGAACGGCAGCAGGGCGGGGCTGTTCTCACCGATCACGCCGGGCAGCAGCGGGTGCAACGCCGCGTCCAGCAAGGCGGGGTGCACCACGAACGAGGCCGCGTCCGCACGTTCCCCCTCGTCGAGCACCACCTCGGCGTGGAGATCGCCGTCCGACCGCCACACGCGCCGTAGTCCGCGAAAGGCACTGCCGTAGCCATAGCCGTGGTGGGCGAGCCGGTCGTAGAGGCCGTCCTCGATCGGGACTTCCTCCGTGCCGGCCGACGGCCACGCCGCAAAGTCACCGGGGCCGTCGTCGTCCCCGGCGGCGGTGGCTAGCAGCCCGCTCGCGTGCAGGGTCCAGGCCGCACCGTCCTCGTCCCCGTCCGGTCGCGCGTACACGCCGACCGTGCGGCGGCCCGATCCGTCCGACTCGCCGACCACGACCTGGAGCCGTACGTCACCCCGCTCGGGCACCACCAAAGGAGCGGCGAGTGTCAAGTCCTCCACACAGTCGCAGCCCACCTGGTCTCCGGCCCGAAGCGCCAGGTCGACGAAGCCCGTGGCCGGCAGCAGCACCTCTCCGAAGATCCGGTGGGCGGCGAGCCAGGGGTGGGAGTGAAGGGAGATACGCCCGGTGAACACGGTCTCGTCGCGGTCGGCGACGCCCAACGCCGCGCGGAGCAGGGGATGATCCGCGGTCACCAGCCCGAAGCCCGACGCGTCCCGGGGAGCGGACGTGCCCTCCAGCCAGTACCGCGCCCGCTGGAAGGCGTACGTCGGCAGTTCGACCCGCCGCGCGCCCGTGGCGTCGAAGACGGCGTCCCAGTCCAGGTCGGCACCGCGGGCCCAGGCCTGCCCGATGGAGGTCCACATACGTTCCGGACCGCCCTCGTCGCGGCGCAGCGAGCCCAGGACAGTGACGTCCGCACCTGCGGCCTCGGCGGTCTCCTGCACGGCGACCGTCAGCACGGGATGGGGGCTGGGTTCGACGAACGTCCCGAACCCGTCGTCCAGGAGCCTGCGCACCGCGTCGTGCAGCTCCACGGTCTGCCGCAGGTTGCGGTACCAGTAGGAGGCATCGAGTTCTGGGCCCTTCATCCATTCGCCGGTGACGGTGGACAGGAAGGGGATCGCCGCCTCGCGGGGGCGTACAGGCGCCAGAAGCTCGCCCAGTTCCTCCTCGACGAGCTGCACGTGCGCCGAGTGGGAGGCGTAGTCCACAGGGATCCGCCTGACCCGGACGTCGTCCCTGGCACAGACCTTGAGGAGTTCTTCGAGTGGCTCGACCTCGCCTGATACGACCACCGAGGACGGGGAGTTGACGGCGGCGATCTGGAGGCCGTCCCCCCAAGGGCCGATGCGCTCGCGGACCTGTTCGGCGGGCAGCGCGACCGACACCATGCCGCCCAGTCCCGTCAGAACCCGCCCGATGGCCTGGCTGCGCAGCGTCACCACGCGGGCGGCGTCCTCCAGGGAGAGGATCCCGGCCGTGCAGGCCGCGGCGATCTCGCCCTGCGAGTGGCCCACCACCGCCTCCGGGCGTACGCCGTACGACTGCCACAGGGCGGCGAGGGACACCATCACGGCGAACAGGACGGGCTGGACGACGTCGACACGGTCCAGGGACGGGGCGTCGTCGGCGCTGCGCAGCACCTCCTCCAGGGACCAGTCCACGAAGGGCGCGAACGCTTCCGAACAGGCGGTGATCCGCTCGGCGAACACGGGAGAGGCGTCCAGGAGTTCCGCGGCCATCCCGGCCCACTGGGAACCCTGGCCCGGAAACACGAAAGCGGTCTTCGACGGCGCCACCGCGTCGTCCTCGATCAGGCCGGCCCCACCACCGTCGGCGAGGACACGCAGCCGTTCCAGGGCCCGCTGCCGGCCGGGAGCCACGATCACCGCACGCCGGCCGAGTGCTGCCCGCGTGGTGGCCAGGGAGTACGCCACATCCAGCGACGTCTGGCCGGGATTGCGCTCCAGGTGCTCCAGCAGCCGGCCCGCCTGCCCGGCCAGCGCCTGCCGCGTCGCCGCGGACAGTACCCACGGCACCACCGGCACCACCGGCGACGTCCCGACGGCGTGGGACTCCTCGGTCGACCCCTCGATGGGGACGTGTTCCACGATGACATGGGCGTTCGTGCCACCCATGCCGAACGACGACACGGCTGCACGCCGCGGCCGCCCTTCGGCCTCGGGCCACTCACGGGCCTCGGTCAGCAGCCGCACCCCACCGGACTCCCACTCCACCAGTGGTGTCGGAGCGTCAACGTGCAGTGTCCGTGGCAGCACCCCGTGCTGCATCGCCTGCACCATCTTGATCACACCGCCGACCCCGGCGGCAGCCTGGGCATGGCCGATGTTTGACTTCAACGACCCCAGATAGAGCGGCTGTTCAGCCGCGCGCTGGCGCCCGTACGTCGCAAGCAGCGCCTGCACCTCGATCGGATCCCCCAGCCGGGTGCCGGTCCCGTGGGCCTCCACCGCGCCCACGTCCGAAGCTTTCAGCCCGGCGTTCGTCAACGCCTGCTGGATGACCCTCTCCTGCGACGGACCGTTCGGCGCCGTCAGCCCGTTGGACGCCCCGTCCTGGTTCACCGCGCTGCCCCGCACCACCGCCAGCACCCGATGGCCCGCCCGCCGCGCATCCGACAGTCGTTCCACCAGGAGCAGTCCCACGCCCTCCGACCAGGCCGTGCCGTCCGCCGCGGCGGCGAACGACTTGATACGGCCATCGGGCGCCAGCCCGCGCTGACGGGAGAACTCCACGAAACCGACAGGGGTGGACATCACTGCCGCACCGCCGGCCAGAGCGAGGTCGCACTCGTCCTGACGCAGAGCGTTGACCGCGAGGTGCAGGGCCACGAGGGAGGAGGAGCAGGCCGTGTCGACGCTCACGGCAGGGCCTTCCAGCCCGAAGGTGTAGGCGAGCCGGCCCGCTGCGATGCTGCCCGCGCTGCCGCTGTAGAGGTAGCCCTCCAGACCCTCCACCGGAAGATGCGGGCGAGAACCGTAGTCGGTGTACATCAGTCCGGTGAAGACCCCGGTCCGGCTCCCCCGGTACGCGGTGGGATCGAGCCCGGCGTTCTCGAAGGTCTCCCAGGCGGTCTCCAGCAGCAGCCGCTGCTGAGCGTCGGAGGCGAGGGCCTCGCGCGGTGACATGCCGAAGAAGCCGGGGTCGAACTGGTCCGCGTCGTGGAGGAATCCGCCGTGGCGGGTGTACGACGTTCCCGGCTGGTCGGGGTCGGGGTCGTAGAGCTTGTCCAGGTCCCAGCCTCGGTTGCCGGGGAACTCGGTGATGGCGTCCACTCCGTCGGCGACCAGCCGCCACAGGTCCTCGGGTGAGGCCACCCCGCCCGGGTAGCGGCAGCCCATACCGACAATCGCGATCGGCTCCTGCGCCCTCGCCTCGACCTCGCGCAGGCGTCTGCGTGCGTCACGCGCGTCGGCGATGGCCCGCTTGAGGTACTCGCGGAGTTCTTTCTCGTCAGCCACGTGGGTCAGCTCCCAGGGTGAAGTGCGTGCCCTGCTACGGGCGAGCGTGTGATCGGGGCAGGTCAGGGGGGAACGAACGGGTTCCCGTCGGCGGGCGTCAGTCGAGTTCGTCGACCAGCGCGAACAGGTCCTCGTCGCTGGCCGATTCGAGGTCGTCGTCCGGTCCGGCGACACGGCCGGACTCCCCGAGGAGGCCGAGGAGTTCACGTAGTCGCGCGGTGATCTCCTGCTGCGCGCCGCGGTCCGCCCTCACCGAGGAGATGACCGTCCTGAGCCGTTCGAGCTCCGCGATCACCGGTCCGATGGGTGACAGCTCATCCGCGAACCGCTCGTGCAGATACGCGGCTAGGGCTGCCGGGCTGGGGTGGTCGAAGACGAGCGTGGCGGGCAGGCGCAGACCGGTCGCGGCGGTGAGGCGGTTGCGGAGTTCGACGGCGGTGAGCGAGTCGAAGCCCAGGTTCTGGAAGGTCCGCCCGGTCTCGACGCCGTCGTTGCTGTGGCCGAGGACCTCGGCGACGTGGGTCCGCACCAGGTCCAGGAGCACCCGCTCGCGGTCCGGGGAGGTCAGCCCCGCGAGCCGCTCGGCCAGTGACGATCCGGCCCGCCCCGATCCGACGCCGCCGGATCGGGCGGGTCGCCGTGCGGCGGGCACCAGGCCCCGCAGGAGTGGGTGGGGCTCGGTGCCTGGGTGTCGTAGAGCTGTGGTGTCGATGCGTGTGGCGGCCACCACGGCTTCTTCGGCGTGTTGCACGGCGTCGAAGAGGGCGGTGCCGTCCTCGGTGGCCAGTGGCAGCAGGCCGGAGCGTGCGAGTCGTTGGAGGTCGGTGTCGTTGAGATGGCCGGTGCCAGTGCTGGTTTCCTGCCATAGACCCCAGGCGATGGAGCGGGCGGGGAGTCCCTGGGAGCGGCGGTGGTGGGCGAGCGCGTCGAGGAAGGTGTTGGCCGCGGCGTAGTTGGCCTGTCCCGCTGTGCCGAGGAGGCCGGCGAGGGAGGAATAGAGGATGAAGGCGTCGAGGTCATGATGGCGGGTGAGTTCGTGGAGGTTCCACGCGGCGTCGGTCTTGGGGCGCAGGACGGTGTCGAGGCGTTCGGGCGTGAGGGCGGAGAGGACTCCGTCGTCGACGACACCGGCGGTGTGGATGACGGCTTTGAGGGGGTGTTCGGCCGGGACGGCGGCGAGGACCTGGGCGAGGCTGTCGCGGTCGGCGGCGTCACAGGAGGCGATGGTGACCCGCGCGCCGGCCGCGGTGAGTTCGGCGGCGAGTCGGGGAGCACCGGGTGCCCGGTTGCCGCGCCGGCTGAGCAGGAGCAGGTGTCGGGCGCCGTGGTGCTCGACGAGATGGCGGGCCAGGCGGCTGCCCAGCGTGCCGGTGGCACCGGTGATGAGGATCGTGCCGTTGTCCCAGCGCGGCGCGTCTTTTCCGCCGTCGGTGGCGGTCGTGCGGGTCAGCCGCGGGATCAGCAGTCGACCCGCGCGCAGCGCGAGCTGGGTCTCGCCGGCCGCCAGCGCCCCCTTGAGCGCTGCGGGGTCGTACGGCGTGTCGTCGGTGTCCAGGAGAGCGAAGCGCCCCGGCTCCTCCGCGGCGGCCGAACGCACCAGGCCCCATACACCGGCGTGCACGAGGTCCGGCTCCTCCTCGGGGCCCACCGCCACGGCGCCGCGGGTGACCACCACCAGCCGGGAGTCGGCGAACCGCGCGTCCCGCGACCACTGCTGAGCCACTGCCAGGACCTGCCGCAGCGTGTCGCGGGCGGTGGCTGCGACCGCCTTGTCCCCGACGTGACGTGCGAGCGGCAGCAGCACCGTCTCGGGGACCCGGGCGCCCGCGTCGGCGGCCCGGGCCAGCTCGGTGAGGTCCACGTGGGACGCCGCGTGGCCGGCCGGGGCCGCAGCCGCGTCGTCGCCGAGCACGACCG
>NZ_JBFAET010000219.1:0-14068 GCF_040642095.1 Streptomyces sp. NPDC020362 | reverse complement strand
CACGTGGGAGACGTTCGAGCGGGCGGGCATCGACGCGGAGTCTTTGCGGGGCAGCCGCACCGGGGTCTTCGTCGGCTCCGGATACCAGGACTACGTCAACCTCCTGGTCGGGGTGGGCGGCGAGTCCGACGGCCATCTCGGGACCGGTAACTCCGCCAGTGTGATGTCCGGCCGCATCGCCTACACCTTCGGCCTTGAGGGCCCGGCGGTCACCGTCGACACGGCGTGTTCGTCGTCGCTGGTGGCACTGCACTGGGCGATCCAGGCGCTGCGCGGCGGCGAGTGCTCCATGGCGCTGGCCGGGGGCGTGCAGGTGATGACCACGCCTACCGCGTTCGTGGAGTTCAGCCGCCAGCGCGGGCTGGCCGCCGACGGCCGCTGCAAGGCGTTCGGCGCCGGGGCCGACGGCACCGGCTGGGCCGAGGGCGTCGGCATGCTCCTGGTGGAGCGGCTGTCCGACGCCCGCCGGCGTGGGCACCGGGTGCTGGCCGTGGTGCGGGGCAGCGCCGTGAACCAGGACGGTGCGTCCAACGGCCTGACCGCGCCCAACGGCCCCGCGCAGCAGCGCGTCATCCGCCAGGCCCTGGCATCGGCCGGCCTGTCTCCCGCCCAGATCGACGCCGTGGAGGCGCACGGCACGGGCACGAGGCTGGGTGACCCGATCGAGGCGCAGGCGCTGCTCGCCACGTACGGCCGGGAGCGGCCGGAGGGACAGCCGCTGTGGCTGGGCTCGCTGAAGTCCAACATCGGTCACTCGCAGGCGGCCGCGGGTGTCGGCGGCATCATCAAGATGGTCATGGCGATGCGCCACGGCGTTCTCCCGCGGACCCTGCACGTGGACGAGCCGACGCCGCACGTGGACTGGTCGGCCGGTGACGTCCGGCTGCTGACCGAGGCCGTGCAGTGGCCGGAGACCGAACACCCGCGCCGGGCCGCCGTGTCGTCCTTCGGCGTCAGCGGCACCAACGCCCACACGATCATCGAGCAGGCGCCGGCCCAGGACGAGGTGCCCGCAGGGGCTCCCGCCGACGGCCCCCTGGCCTGGGTACTCTCCGCCAGGAGCGACGCGGCGCTGCAGGCCCAGGCGGCCCGGCTGCTGCCCTTGGTGCGGGGCGAGGTCCGGCCGCAGGACGTCGGGCTGTCGCTGGCCACGACCCGCGCGGCCATGCGTCACCGGGCCGCGGTCGTGGGGGAGAACCGTGAGGAACTGCTCCTCGGGCTGGAGGACCTGGCCGCCGGAACCCCTTCGTCCCGTGTGCTGCTGGGGCGCCCGGCCGGCGGCAAGACCGGCTTCCTCTTCTCCGGGCAGGGCTCGCAGCGCATCGGCATGGGGCGCGAGCTGTACGCGGCGTTCCCCGTCTTCGCCAGGGCCTACGACGAGGTGTGCGCCCAGCTGGACGCCCCGGTCGACGTCGAGGCCGCAACGCTGAACCGGACCGGGTTCACCCAGCCCGCGCTCTTCGCGGTCGAGGTGGCACTGTTCCGGCTCCTCGAATCCTTGGGCGTCCGGCCCGACTTCGTCGTGGGCCACTCCGTGGGCGAGATCGCCGCCGCGCACGTGGCCGGTGCGCTGTCCCTGGGCGACGCGGCGAAGCTGGTGTCCGCCCGTGCCGCGCTGATGCAGGCGCTGCCCGCGGGCGGCGCGATGGTCGCCGTGCAGGCCACCGAAGAGGAAGTCCGGTCCCATCTCACGGACGGGGTGAGCATCGCCGCGGTCAACGGCCCCTCGTCGGTGGTGGTTTCCGGTGACGAGACGGCGGCCCTGGTGATCGCCGCGGCCTTCGCCGCACAGGGCCGCAAGACGTCGCGGCTGAAGGTCAGCCACGCCTTCCACTCGCCGCTGATGGACCCGATGCTGGAGGAGTTCGCACAGGTCGTCCGTGGCCTGGCCTTCGAGAAGCCGCAGCTCCCCGTCGTCTCCAACCTCACGGGCCGGCTCGTCGAGGCCTACACCCCCGAGTACTGGGTCCGGCACGTCCGCGAGGCCGTCCGCTTCGCGGACGGTGTCCGGACCCTGCACGACCTGGGCGTGAAGACCTTCATCGAGATCGGCCCGGGCGGTGTCCTCAGCGGCATGGCGCAAGCCTGCCTGGACGGCCCCGTCACGGTGCCGATGCTGCGTGCCGACCGCCCCGAGCGGCAGGCGCTCGTCACGGCTCTCGCGCACCTGCACACCCACGGCGTCGCGGTGGACTGGAGCGTCTTATTCGCCGGTGCGCGGAAGACCGAGCTGCCGACGTACGCGTTCGAGCACGAGCGGTACTGGGTGCAGACCCAGCAGCCCGCCGCTGCCGCCGCGGCGGTGGACCCGGTGGACGCGGAGTTCTGGGAGACCGTGGAGCGCGAGGACTTGCAGGCCCTTGCCGAGACCCTGGACATCGGGGCAGGGGACGCGTTCAGCGACGTGCTGCCGAGGCTGTCGTCGTGGCGGCGGCAGCGCAAGGAACAGTCCGCCGTCGACGACCGGCGCTACCACGAGTCGTGGAAGCGCCTGGGCGAGCCCGCTCCGGCCGGCATCGGCGGCACCTGGCTGTTGGCCGTGCCCGAGGAGGAGAACGAGCAGACCGCCGCGGTCCGCACCGCTCTCACGGCTCGGGGCGCCACTCTGAAGACGCTGGTCGTCGGCGCGTCGAGCGACCGCGCCGGTCTGGCCGGGGAGCTGGCCGGGATCGGGGCGGTCGACGGCGGCCGATCCGCACCGCCGGGTACTAACGGCTCGCCGTGGTACGGGTGACCAGGCGACAATGGAGCCGACATCGCCCGGCAGGCAAGGGCACGACATGCGCGGAGGCAGCAGCGGTGACCGGTCGCCGCCCTCGTCGGTCGGCGCCGGCGCAGATGCGGCAGCGGTGGTGGTCGACCGAGCGGGTGTGGTGTTGTTCAGCACGCCCGGAGCCAGAACCCTGGGCCGGGGCGGCGGTTGCCGGTTGGGCGATGAGTGCTGCCAGGGAAAGTGCCAGTGCCAGGGCCGTCGAGGCGAGTGGCGAGCGGTGCCTCTTCACTTCTCCTCCAGGGTGCGTGGTGCGCAGGACAGTGGACGGGCTGGTGCGGACGCGGGCCGCTCCTCCCCGGTGACCTGAGGTGCCGGGGAGGAGGCGGGTGTGCCGTGCCTGCCTACGGACGCAGGCCGGCGAGGAGACGTGCCGTCCTGGCGAAGCCGGCAGTGCCGGTGTTCCAGTCGGGGGAGATGGGGGTGATGGACACCTTGTCGGCGCTGATCGCCTCCACATCGCCGCCCTTCTGAGCCGGTGCTGAGACCACGTTGGCGTTCACTTTCCAGGTCCCGTCACCGGAGTCGGTGTAGTCCGCCTTCAGGACGGGCTGCGGATCCTGCGTCGTGAGGGAGGCACCGAGGGCGGTCCCCTTGCCGTCGGGACCGACCACCGGGTGGTTGACGTTCAGGCCCACTCCCTCGGGCAGCAACCGCCCGTTCGTCGCGCGGGCCTTGAGACGTTCGATGAGCTTGACGGTGAAGTCGCCGGTGGGCCGCATCGCGTTGACGACGGGCCCCGGCACCGGAGCCGTCAGTCCGCCGGTGCTCACCGCGATGGCGGGCACACCCTGTTCCAGCGCGGCCACCGCGCCGCCCACGGTTCCGGAGTGGGTGGCGAGGGCGGCCAGGTTGGGCCCGAAGTTCGTTCCGGAGACCACCAGGTCCGGCGCGCGGTCCGCGAACACCTCGGACAGTCCGAAGGAGACCGCGTCACCAGGAGTGCCGTCCACGGCCCAAACCCGGGGCTCGGGGTGCTTGACCGTGAGCGTGGTGCTGCTCATCATCTTCGTCCCGGTGCCGCTCTGGTTGGTGAGCGGGGCGACGATGGTCACGTCGTAGCCCGCAGCGGTGAGCCGCTGGAAGAGGGTGCGGATTCCGACGGCGTCGAAACCGTCGTCGTTGGTGAGCAGGATGCGCAGCGGGCCGGCCGGTGTGCCCGGTGCGGCGCTCGCCGGTACCGCGCCGACAAGGGCCGGCGTGCTCAGCAGCAGCGCGGCCAGGGGCAGGACTCGCGTGCGTCTCACGAAGTGCTCCTTCGATCAGGGAGGAGAAAAAGGGAGGACGGGGTGGCGGGGTGGCGGGAGGACGGGCCTACGTGGTGACAAGCACCGGCCGGCGTAAGCAGCCTGCATGCGCCGGCCGGGGCTCTTCGCGGACGGAACCCGTGGTCAGCGCACTCCTCGGATCGGCAGGATGGCCAGTGCGCCCAGCAGGGAGAGGGCCCCGCCGAGGAGGAACAGCGGGGTGTATCCCCCGAGCGCGGTGACGACGGTGGAGGCGACGAACGGTGCGATGATCTGGGGGCCCGCGTTGGCGATGTTCAGGACGCCCATGTCGCGGGCGGCGTCCTCCTGACGGGGCAGGACGAGCGTGACCACCGCGGTGTCCACCGCCATGAAGCACCCGAAGGCGAGTCCGTTGAGGGCGCTGAAGACCAGCATGCCCGGCCATGTGGGGCTGATGACGGGGACCGTCGTCACCAGGCCGGCGAGCGCGGCCGACAGCCCGACGAAGATCTTGCGTCGGTTCCAGCGGTCGGACAGCAGACCTCCGACCACCGTGGACACGGCCATCGCGCCCATCGAGACAGGGGTGAGGATCGCCATCGCCTCGGTCGGGGCCAGGCTCTCGGGCAGCGCGATGTGGTCGTCGAGGATGTACAACTGGTACGCCATGACCGAGAAGTAGCCGAGCACCATCAGCGCCCGTCCGATGAAGGCCCACCGGAAGTCGTGGTGGGCCAGGGCGGACAGGAAGGCGGCCAGCCGCTCGCGTCGTGGGACAGGAGGCGAGGGCGCTCGACGCGGAACGTCTCGGCAGACGCCGGTGAGTAGCAATGCCGCGCCTGCCGCCACCGCTCCGAGCACCAGGTACCCGACCTGCAGCCGGCCGGCCGTCTGCGAGGCGATCATCACGCCGAGGGTGCCGCCGATCGGCAGTCCCAGTCCGACGAGGGCGGAGGCCGTGCCCCGGCGGGCGGGCGGAATCCGGTCCGGTACGACGGCGGTGACGGCGGCCTGGTAGACGTTCATCGTCGCCTGTACCAGGCACCATCCGATGCCGACCAGCAGGGTGGTGCGCACGGTGCCGAGGAAGGCCAGCCCGGCGAGCGAGGCGAGCGCGCCACCGAGGATCCAGGGGTTCCTGCGGCCGGTGCGGTCCGACAGGGCGCCGGCGATGGGGTTGAACGCGGTGGCGAAAACGGCGCTCACACCGCCCACGACGCCCAGGACGGTGACTTTGTGGGCCGGGTCCATCTGAGCGATCTGGGTCGGCAGCAGCACCGAGCCGACGCCCATGTACACGGCGAGCATGGAGGAGTTGGCGAGCAGGAGGAGCAGCATGAGGCCGCGTCGGCGGGGCTCATGCGCCGTGGCCGTCGCTTTCGGCTGGATGAGTTCATCAGTGGTCATGGGCACCACCGGGCAGTACGGGCGCGTGGTCCGCGCAGCGGGGGGCGGAGCAGGGCATGGCGACTCCTCGGACGGGGAGCTGAGAGCTGAACTGAGGTGGTGAAGCGGCGAACGCTGGATGACGACGTGCGCATGCGGCGGCACCCGCGGAACTGGGTGGTTACACGTGTTGAATCAGCGGTGTTGCCTTGTGTAGCACTCGTGGCGCGTTTTGAGTAGGTGCTTGGCGAGATTTGCAGGCATCGCCACTGTCGGGTGGATCCCAGATCGTTACTCGTGTAGCTTTATCTCGAGATGAACATGTCGCAAAATTGACGGTCGTCAAGTGTGCGGAATAATTCGCGCGGACCGGCTCGGCGTCGGCCGGTCCCGCCGGGCCTTCGCCCGGTCTGCTCTGCGCCCCCGGCGCGGCCGTCCGGCGCCGGGGGCGTCGGCGGTTGCGACATGGAGGCCGTCGTAGCCGGCCACGAGGATGTGCCCAACGATTCGCAGGACCCGCTCTTCCCGTACGGCCACGGGCTGGACGTCGAGCCGCACATGCGCTGAACGGACCCTGTTCAAGAGGCCGTTGGCGCAGTGGCGTCAGGGCGGCGGCGCGGCGGCCTCGGGGGCGTTGCCGGATCGAGAGCCGTCGTGTCCGGCAACGCCCCCCTCGCGGGTGCGGCTACCAGCCGCCGCCGAAGGAGTTCCAGCAGCCCCATCGCTGCGGGGCGGCCCCGCCCGTCGCACCGTCGTCGCGCAGCTCGGCCGGCGCGTCCATGACCGTCGCGGGAGGTGCGACCGGGTCGCGGCCGGTGCGCGCCGGGCCGGTCGCGGGGAACACCACCGCCACGGGGGCCGGTGCCCCGCACCATGGTGAGGGCCGCCTGAGGGCAGCGTCCGGGATGCCGGGGCGGATGCCGGGGAGCCGGTTCAGCAGCACCTCGACCGCGGTTTCCGTGATCGGACGAGCCGCGTCCTCGGCGCGACAACCGTGGGAATCGGTGCCCCAGGCCAGATGTGCCCGCGTGCGCAAGGCCGGTGTGTCCTGGAGCTCCGGGTCGGCGTTCGCCGCTGCCAGACAGGGAATCACCAGGTCACCGGCGTGCATGCGGTACCCCGCCAGGACCGTGTCCGCAGTTGCCCAGCGTCCGGTGGTGTTCGGCAGCGGTGCGGCCGTGCACAGCGCGTGCTCGACCAGGCGCGGCACCAGGTCGCCGGGCCTCGTCGCCGCAGCCGGCCCGTCCTGGGCGGGGAACACGCGGACCGCGTTGCCGATCCGGCTGACGGCGCCCTCGCCGCCGATCAGGACGAGATCCAGCAGATTGTGGGCGATCTCGTCATCGGTCAGCGGGGCTTCCTGGGCCGGCCACGACGCAAGGTCCGGTCCCGGTGCGACACTCCGTTCGGCCACGAGCCGGCGCAGGGCGTTGAGCAGATCCGCCTCCGCGGGCGCCGCGCAGGGGAGGGCGTTCGCGATGGTCTTGACCAGTGGGTCGATCGTGGTGATCACATCCTCCGACACCCCCGGCGGATGGGCGAACACATGCCACACGAGGGGACGGGAGTATTCGGCCACGAGATCGGCGGTGCCCCGTGCCGCCAAGGCGTCCACGAGAGCGTTCGCCCGGTGCCGGACGAGGCGGCTCAGTTGCCGCAGGTCGATGTGGCCGAGGGCCGCGGTCGTCGCGCGACGGTGTTGCAGGTGCTCCCCCCGTCGAGCCGGGACGCGGCGGGCCGGGGGCCGAGGAGCGGCAGCAGGGGCGAGCCCTCGGGCAGCAGTCCGTGGACCAGGGTGGTCCACCGGCGTGGGTCGCTGGAGTACCGCTCCGTGTTCCAGACGACCTCCAGCACCTCCCGGTAGCACCAACCAGGCCGTGACGCCCGGGTCGATCTCCACCGCGGCGACCGGTCCCCTGCGCCGACGCAGGTCGGCGTACACGGCGTCGAGGTCCTGTTCCAGCCTCTGGCCGTGCAGCGGGGTGAGGCCCACGGTGTACGGGCACGAGGACGGGGAACCGGCATGGCTCCGGGGTTCCATCGGACTCCTTCGGTGGTGGCTCGTACGGTCCTGAGCTGCCTTGCGGCGCCGACCGGTAACGCGTGTAACCTGGGGGAAGCCGGTCAGACGACCGGTGGGACGGGGTAAGGAACGTCATGGGCAAGGAGCCGACCGCACCGGCGGCCGTCACGAGCGCGGATGTGGCGCGTCTGGCGGGGGTGTCGCGGGCGACCGTGTCCTTCGTCCTCAACAACACGCAGGCGCACCGGGTCAGCGCCGGCACCCGTGCCCGGGTGCTGGCGGCGGCACAGCAGCTCGGCTACGTACCGCACGCCGCCGCCCGGTCGCTGCGGGCGGGCCGCAGCAACCTCGTGCTCGTGCCGGCGTCCGTCTCGGCGGTCGGCCGCCTGGTCAGCACCTGGATCGACGATCTGCAGAGCGCGCTGGAAGTCCACGGGTACGTCACCGTGCTGCACGCCGGACGCTTCTCCGACGCCGTGAGCGCCGCCCGGGCCTGGGCCGAGCTGCGCCCGGCGGCGGTGCTGGCCCTCGACGGCGACAGCCTGACCGACCAGGCCGCCGACGTCCTGGGCCGAGCGGGCGTACGGGGCGTCATGGCGTTCGCCTCCCACGTGGTGAAGGGCGTCCACACCGTCGACTTCGACCACGCACGCGTCGGCGCACTCGCCGCCGAGCACCTCGTCGCCCGCGGACGACGGAACATCGGCGTGATCATGCCTCAGGAGCGTGGCCTGGCGACGTTCGCCCGGCCACGCCTGGCCGGAGCCCAGGGCGTCGCCGCCCGCAGCACCGCGACCGTCACCGCGGTCGAGATGTCCTACACCCACGAGTCCGCGGCCGAACTGGCCGGACGCTGGTCCGAGTTGGGCCTGGACGGTGTGTTCGCCTACAACGACGAGTACGCGGCCCTGCTGCTGCACGCGCTGCGCAACAAGGGTTTCACGGTCCCGCAGGACGTGGCCGTGGTCGGAGCCGACGACCTCGTGGTGTCGGCCCTGCAGCAGCCCCCGCTGACGACCGTCCGGCTGGACCTGCCCTTGCCGTCCCAGGTCGCCGCCGCCCTGCACGAGCTGGTCGACCGGGGCACGCCGCCCGACGTCCTGGGCCTGGAACCGGTCCTCGTGCAACGTCAGTCCTCGTGACCCGCGGGGCCGCCGGCATCCGCCCGTGCCTGTGAGGCGGCTGCTTCTCCGGCCGGCAGCGGTATCAAGAACAGCCACAGAAGCAGTGCGGTGCCCGCGCCCGTGGTGGCGCCGGCCAGCGTGTCGCTGAGCCGGTGCGCGTGCAGCGACGTCCGGCCACGGCGGGGTGCCGGCCGATGGGGCTGCCAGGTGGAACATGCGTCGGTACCGGGCCGCAGGGAGCCTGGCGCGGTGACCGGCGGCGTGGCGGGGGGAGCGGCGCCGGACACCGCCCAGCCTCCGTCACGCGTGGGTGTGTCAGCAGCGACGGGTCGGGCGGCCCGGCTCAAACGCCCAGGTGACGGGCGAGGAAAGCGACGCTCCCGGAGACCATCGGCGTCATGTCAGGGGCGCCGAGGAAGATGTGGCCGGCACTTTCCACCGGCTGCAGGGTGACCTGGCCGCCGGCGCGATGGAGGGCCTCGGCGAGCACCTCGCTCTGGCTGTACGGCAGGAGGCGGTCGGCCGTTCCGTGGATCAGGAGGAACGGGGGCGGTGCCGCCTGGCTCGCGTAGGTCACCGGGCTGGCCACGCGGGCGAGCTCGGGCAGCTGCTCGGGGGTGCCGCCCAGCAGCGCCGTGAACGGGTCGGGGTACTCGGCGCCGGGCGGTGCGGGCGGCAGAGCGCGGGAGAGCAGCGGGCCCAGGTCCGTGGCCGCGTACCAGGCGACGACGGCCCGGACGGAGCTGTCCTCGTCCCGTACGCCCTCGCCGCCCTCCAGTGCCGCTTGGGCATCGCTGCCGTCGGCGCGGACGAGCCCCGCGAGGGCGGCCAGGTGGCCTCCCGCCGATTCTCCGCAGACGCCGATCCGGTCCGTGTCGATGCCGAGGTCGGCGGCGAAGCGGCGCACATGGCGGATGGCCGCCTTCGTGTCGTGCAGCTGCGCCGGGAACGGAGCCTCGAGGCTGTGCCGGTAGTCGATGGTCACCACGGCAAGACCGGCGCCCAGGATCATGCCGAACAGCAGCTCGGCGGGCACGGTCGGCGGCGGGAAACGGCGGTCTCCGTCGAGCCAGGCGCCTCCGTGGATCCATACGACGGCCGGTACCGGCTTGTCGGACACCGGAACCCGGACATCGAGCAGGCGCGGCCGGTATCCCGGCGTGCGCGCGTACGTCACTGAGTCGAAGTGGCGCACGCCGTCCTGCCCGACCACCGGGGGAGCGGGGGAGAGGAAGGGCGGCGGCGGCCACTCCAGGCCGATGCCGGGGTCCGGTTGTGCAGCCGGGGCTGTCGGAGGTGATTGCGTCATGCCCGCCTCTCTTTGTGGACGTGTGCTCTGTGGGCGCGTGCCGACGGCTGTGGCGTGCGGGGGCGGAGTGCGCCGGCCACACCTACGGGTTCGCAATTTCGGATGCATGTCTGAAATACCTTGTGTTCGCGCGGGGCTCGACCTAGCTGTGTTACACGTGTAACACATCAGGTCGGACGCGGTAAATGTCTCGACATCGGCAAGTCGGACGGTGTGGCCACTGCGGGTTGCACGAGACATCAGGGGTCGCCGTCCCGTAGGGGGTCCTCATGCTCGGCCCGTGCCGTCCGTGATCGAGGATTCCGCGGGTCTGCTCTGACGGGGCGTCACAAAAATCAATGTCGCGAAATCTTGACGCTCGTCAATTTGGCGAAATACTTGCCGCACTCCCTTCGCTGCCCCCGAGACCGAGGTGTGCGCCCCATGGAGCTCTCCCCATCCGCCCACGTGGACACGTTCTGCCGTGACCGGCTTCCCCCCTTCCGCCTCTGGCCCCAACTGCACTTTGATCTCCCGGAGTTGAGGTATCCGGACCGCCTCAACTGCGCCGCCCGCCTGCTCGACGACACCGTCGGGCACCGGGGTGCGGACCGGCCCTGCCTGCTCACCCCCACCGATCGCTGGACGTACGGCGACCTGCTGCGCCGCGCCAACCAGGTCGCCCAGGTCCTCACCGAGGACCTCGGGCTCGTCCCCGGCAACCGGGTCCTGCTGTGCGGCCCCAACAACCCCTGGCTGGTGGCCGCCTGGTTCGGTGTGCTCAAGGCCGGCGGTGTCGCGGTCACCACGATGCCCCTGCTGCGGGCCGCGGAGCTCACCCAGCTGCACGACATCGGCCGACCGGTCGTCGCACTGTGCGACCACCGGTACCTCGACGAGATCGAGGCCGCCGACACGCCGGGGCTGACGGTCCTCTCCTACGGCGGCGAGGGCGAGGACGACCTGATCCGGCGCTGCGCGGCCAAGGACGGCGTGTTCTCCAACGTCGTCACCGCCGCCGATGACGTGGCGCTCATCGCCTTCACCTCCGGGACGACCGGGAGGCCCAAGGCGACGATGCACTTCCACCGGGACGTGCTCGCCAATGCGGACACGTTCTCCCGGCACATCGTCAAGCCCCGCCCGGACGACATCTTCACCGGCACACCACCGCTGGCCTTCACTTTCGGACTCGGCGGTCTGGTCGTCTTCCCCCTCCGTGCCGGGGCGGCGACGCTCCTCGTCGAGCGGGCATCGCCACAGGAACTGGCCGAACTCGTCGCCGAACACGGCGTCACGGTCCTGTTCACCGCCCCCACCGCGTACCGGGCGATCATGGCTGCCGGTGCCGTGGACCGCCTGGCCGGTCTGCGCAGATGCGTGTCCGCCGGGGAGACTCTGCCCGCGCAGGTGTGGGAGGACTTCCGTGCGGCGACCGGGCTGCGCATCATCGACGGCATCGGCGCCACCGAGATGCTGCACGTGTTCATCTCCGCCGCCGACGACGACATCCGTCCCGGAGCGACCGGCAGGCCCGTCCCGGGATACCGCGCGACGATCGTCGACGACGCCGGTACGCCCGTCCCCGACGGGGAGCCGGGCCTGCTCGCCGTCACCGGCCCGACGGGCTGCCGCTACCTGGACGATCCACGGCAGACGACATACGTCCGGAACGGCTGGAACATCACCGGGGACACCTACCTGCGGGATGCGGACGGCTACTTCCGGTACGTGGCCCGCAGTGACGACATGATCGTCTCCTCCGGATACAACATCGCCGGTCCCGAGGTCGAAAGGGCGCTGCTCGCCCATCCCCACGTGGCGGACTGCGGCGTCGTCGGTGCCCCGGACGCGAGGCGCGGCGCGGTCGTCAAGGCGTACGTGGTCCTGCGGGCCGGAGTTGCCGCCGACGACGTGACCGTGAAGGAACTCCAGAACCACGTCAAGCAGACCATCGCGCCCTACAAGTACCCACGCGCCGTCGAGTTCGTGACCGAACTGCCGCGCACCAGCAACGGAAAACTCCAGCGCGGTGAGCTGCGCCGACGTGCCGCGAACGCGGCCGGCTGACACCCCCTTGCCCGTGACGCGAGCAGCACTCTTCCCCGGCCTGTCACCGGAAGTCCCGCACCCGCCCCGTTCGGCCGACGAAAGGCACCCCGTGGAAACCCCCAGCCCCCGGCGGGCAACCCCCCCACCGATCGGCACCTGTGCCGACGGATCCGCCGAAGCCCGTAAGACGAATCTGCCCAGCATCGTCATCGAGCGCCGGGTCGAGTGGCCCGACACCGACGCCGCCGGTCACTACCACCACTCCACCGTGGTCCGCTGGGTGGAGGCGGCGGAGGCTGCCCTGCTGCGCCGCCTGGGCCTGGCCTACCTCTTCGGCAGTACCCCGCGCGTCCACTTCGAGGCCGACTACCGCGCCCGGCTGTGGTTCGGGGACCTCGTCCGCGTCGAGCTGGGCGTCACCAGGGTCGGGACCGCCTCGCTGAGCTACGCGTTCACCGTGCGCGGCAAGGGTGACGAGGAGGCCGCCACCGGCCGGATGACGATCGCGCACTCCGCCGCACGGGCCTCCGGTGCCACGCCCTGGCCGGCCGAGGTGCGTGACCTCCTGACCGAGGCGGGGGTCCAGGCTCCCGAAATCCTCGGCTGAGCCGGGCAGTTCATGCAGACCCCACTCGTTTATCTAGTTTTCTTGACGATCGTAGGAATTGCGGCATACGTTGTTCCTCGAGCCACAAGGAGGACGCCGTGCGCGTAGCAGTCATCGGCGCAGGGCCCGGCGGGCTGTACTTCGCGGCCCTGGCCAAGCAGCTCTCGCCGCAGTGGGAGATCACTGTCTGGGAGCGCAACGCGGCCGACGACACCTTCGGATTCGGGGTGGTGTTCTCCGACGAGACCCTCGACGGAATCGCGCAGGCCGACCCGGAGATCCACGCGGCCATGTCGGCGGAATTCGCCCGCTGGAGCGACATCGACGTGCGCTACAAGGGCCGGATCCTGACCTCGGGCGGCCACGGTTTCGCCGCTCTCGGCCGTAAACGCCTGCTGCAGATCCTCCAGGAACGGTGTGCAGCACTCGGGGTGGACGTGCGTTACCGCACGCACGCCCCGGCCGCGGCCGAACTCGCCGCCGCCTACGACCTCGTGGTGGCGAGCGACGGCGTACGGTCGCAGACCCGGACCGCGTACGCCCGCACCTTCGGGCCGGACCTGGACGAACGGCACTGCCGTTACATGTGGCTCGCCACCGACAAGGTCTTCGAAGCCTTCACCTTCATCGTCGAGGAACGGGACTTCGGGACCGCGCAGGTCCACGCGTACCCGTTCGACCGCAAACGCAGCACCTTCATCGTCGAGATCGACGAGGAGTCCTGGCGGCGGGCGGGATTCGACTCCTTCGCCGCGCGTGACGTCCCGCCCGGAGCCGACGACGAGGACAGCATCCGGCTGTGCGAGGAGATCCTCGGCGACCACCTCGACGGCCACCGGCTGATACCCAACGGTTCCCGGTGGATCCGCTTCACCACCGTGCGGAACGCGACGTGGCGCCACGAGAACGTCGTGCTGCTCGGCGACGCCGCCCACACCGCGCACTTCTCCATCGGCTCCGGCACCAAGCTCGCCATGGAGGACGCCCTCGCCCTGGCAGCCTGCCTCCACGAGCATCCGGACGTGCCCAGTGCGCTCGCCGCATACGAAGCCGAGCGCAGGCCGGTCGTCGAATCCACGCAGCGGGCCGCACAGGCGAGCCTCGAATGGTTCGAGAACGTCGGCCGTTACACCGGTCAGGAGCCTCACCAGTTCGCGTTCAACCTGCTCACCCGCAGCCGACGGGTCACCTACGACAACCTCCGCGTGCGCGACGAGGCGTTCACCGACGCGGTGGACACCTGGCACGAGGACCGCACGGCGACCGGCAGGCAGGCCGACTCGGCGCCTCCGATGTTCCGGCCGTTCCGGCTGGGCGGTGTGCGCCTGCGCAACCGTGTGGTCGTACCGCCCACCGCGCTGTACTCCGCGCAGAACGGTGTGCCCTCCGACTTCGAACTGGTCCACCTGAGCACGCAGGCGCTGGGCGGCTCGGGACTCGTCATCGCCGGCATGACAGCCGTCGGCGCCGACGGACGGACCACGCCGGGGTGCCCGGGTCTGTACACCGACGAGCAGGAAGCGGCCTGGCGCCGGATCACCGACTTGCCCCCCCGCCCACCGACCCAACCTCGGGCGCTGGCCGCGAGA
>NZ_JBFAET010000218.1:0-14108 GCF_040642095.1 Streptomyces sp. NPDC020362 | reverse complement strand
GGGTGAGGTCGACCCGCGGGTGGTGCTGGTGTGCGCGGGTGGTGAGGGTGCTGGTGGCAATGCGGCGCAGGCTGCTCGGCATGCGACCGGCGAGGTTCTTGGTCTGGCCCAGGAGTGGCTGGGTGAGGAGCGGCTGGAGTCGGCCCAGTTGGTGGTGGTCACCCGTGGTGGTGTGGCTGCCTCTGCCGGCGAGCGGGTGGCGGACCTTGCGGCGGCCTCCGTCTGGGGTCTGCTGCGTTCGGCGCAGTCGGAGAACCCGGGCCGGCTGGTCCTGGTCGACCTCCCGGCCGGTGACACCAGCGTGCAGACGGCCGCCGTCCTGCCGTCCGTACTGGACTCCGGTGAGCCGGAGTTGGCGGTCCGTGGCAAGGTGGCCCACGGCCGGAGGCTGACCCGTCCCGCCCGTCTGCCGGCGGCAGTTGAACAGCCGTCGGGTCCGCGGCCCGCTCGGACGGCTCTGGTGACCGGAGGCACGGGCACGCTGGGCGGGCTGGTGGCCCGGCACCTGGTGACCACCGGGCGGGCCTCCGGACTGGTGCTGACCAGCCGTTCGGGTCCGGCCGCCGCCGATGTGGCCGTTTTGGCGGCGGAGTTGGCTGAGCTGGGCGCGTCGGTCGACGTGGTCGCCTGTGACGCGGCGGACCGGGAGGCGCTGGGCGCGCTGCTCGGGACGATCCCGGCCGAGCGCCCGCTCGGATCCGTCGTCCACGCAGCCGGTGTCCTCGACGACGGGACGATCGCGAAGCTGACCCCGGAGCGGGTGGCGACGGTGATGCGGCCGAAGGCCGATGCCGCCTGGCATCTGCACCGGCTCACCCAGGGCATGGACCTGGAGCACTTCGTGCTGTTCTCCTCGGCGGCGGCGACGTTCGGTGTGCCCGGTCAGGGCAACTACGTGGCGGCCAACGCGTTCCTCGACGCGCTGGCGGCCGAGCGCCGCGCCGCCGGTCTGCCGGGGACGTCGCTGGCGTGGGGCCTGTGGGCCGACGTCAGCGGCCTGACGGGGCAGCTCTCCGATGCCGAGCGGGCCCGGATGACCCGGTCCGGGACCACCGCGCTGAGCGCGGCCGAGGGCCTGGCCCTGCTGGACCTGGCGCTCGCCCGCGACGAGGCGCTGCTGGTGCCGGCCCGGCTGGACCTGGCCGGGCTGCGGGCACAGGCGGCTCGCGGCGGTGAGATCCCGCCGCTGTGGCGGGCGCTGGCCGGCGGACCGGCCCGGCGGACCGCCGCCTCCGGCGGATCGGGCTCGGACTCGCTGCGGCAGCAACTCGCGGCGCTGCCCGCCGCGGACGGCGACCAGATGCTGCTGGACCTCGTGCGCGCGCACGTGGCCGCCGTCCTGGGCCACGCGTCCGCCGACGCCGTCGAGCCGGGCCGGGCCTTCACCGACCTGGGCTTCGACTCGCTCACCGCCGTCCAGCTGCGCAACCGGGTCGGCACGGCGACGAGGCTGCGCCTGCCCGCCACCCTGGTGTTCGACTACCCCAACCCGATCGCGCTCGCCGTGCACCTGCGCGGCCGGCTCGGCGGGGAGCCTGCCGAGGGTGCGGGCGTTCCGGTCCCGGTCGGGGCCGCGGCCCACGACGAGCCCATCGCCATCGTGGGGATGAGCTGCCGGTTCCCGGGCGGTGTGACCGGTCCGGAGGACCTCTGGCGCATGCTCGCCGACGGGCAGGACGCGATCTCGGCGTTCCCCGCGGACCGAGGCTGGGACCTGGAGGGCCTGTACGACGCGGACGCCGCTCACACGGGGACCTCGTACACCCAGGCGGGTGGGTTCGTCGCGGACGCGAGCGAGTTCGACGCCGGGTTCTTCGGGATCAGCCCGCGTGAGGCGCTGGCGATGGACCCGCAGCAGCGGCTGCTGCTGGAGCTGTCCTGGGAGGCCTTCGAGCGGGCCGGGATCGACCCCGCCTCCGTGCGCGGCAGCCAGACCGGTGCGTTCGTGGGCGGGTACACGTCCGGCTACGAGATGAGTGTGCTGGCGGAGGGCAGTGCCGAGCTGGAGGGCCACCTCATGACCGGCATCGCGACCAGCATCCTGTCCGGGCGGCTCGCGTACACGTTCGGCCTGGAGGGGCCGACCATGACGGTCGACACCGCGTGTTCGTCGGCTCTGGTGGCCCTGCACCTGGCCGCGCAGGCGCTCAGGTCCGGTGAGTGCTCAATGGCGCTGGCCGGAGGTGTGACGATCATGGCGACGCCCGGGACGTTCGTCGAGTTCTCCCGGCAACGGGGTCTTGCGCCGGACGGACGGTGCAAGGCGTTCGCCGCCGCGGCGGACGGCACCGGCTTTGCCGAGGGCGCGGGCATGCTCGTGGTGGAGCGGCTGTCGGACGCGCAGCGCAACGGGCATCGGGTCCTGGCGGTGCTGCGCGGCAGCGCGGTCAACCAGGACGGTGCGTCGAACGGCCTGACGGCGCCGAACGGCCCCTCCCAGCAGCGGGTGATCCGCGCCGCGCTGGCCAACGCCGGGGTCCGCGCGGACGAGGTCGACGTAGTGGAGGCGCACGGTACGGGCACCACGCTGGGTGACCCGATCGAGGCGCAGGCGCTGCTGGCGACGTACGGTCAGGGGCGGTCGGAGGAGCGGCCGTTGTGGCTGGGTTCGGTGAAGTCGAACATCGGGCACACGCAGGCGGCGGCCGGTGTGGCGGGCGTGATCAAGATGGTGCTGGCGCTGCAGCACGGCCGGTTGCCGGCGACCCTGCACGTGGACGAGCCCACGCCGCACGTGGACTGGGCGGCGGGCGACGTGCGGCTGGCGACCGAGCCGTTGCCGTGGCAGGCCGGAGCGCGGCCGCGGCGGGCGGGCGTGTCCTCGTTCGGGATCAGCGGCACCAACGCGCACGTCATCGTGGAGGAGGCCCCCGCGCCGACCGTGAACGACGTGCCGGCGGGGCCGCGGACGGCCCCGGCGGCGGTGCCGTGGGTGCTGTCCGGGCGGACCACCGAGGCGCTGCGGGCCCAGGCCGGGCGGCTGCGCGAACTCCTCGTTGCGCGAGCGGACCTGGACCCGGTGGACGTGGGGTTCTCGCTGGCCACGACGCGTACGCTGTTCGACCGCCGGGCGGTCGTGCTGGGCGAGGACCGCGACGGTCTGCTCGCCGGGCTGGCCCTGGTCGCCGCGGGCGTGCAGGCCAAGGACGTGCTGACCGGTACCGCCGCGGCGGACCGGAAGACGGTGTTCGTCTTTCCCGGTAGCCCCGGTAGCCCCGGTAGCCCCGGTAGCCCCGGTAGCCCCGGTAGCCCCGGTAGCCCCGGTAGCTCCGGCAGCGAGTCCGGGTGGATCGGCTCGGCCGCGCAACTGCTGGACGAGGCACCGGTGTTCGCGGCCCGGATGGCCGAGTGCGAACAGGCCCTGGCCCCGTATGCGGACTGGAAGCTGACCGAGGTGGTGCGCGCCGGGCAGGACGGCCCGGCCCTCGACCGCCCGGACGTCCTGCAGCCGGTCGCCTGGGCCGTGATGGTGTCGCTCGCCGCGCTGTGGCGCTCGGCCGGCGTGCACCCGGCGGCGGTCGCCGGGCACGCCGTCGGTGAGGTCGCGGCCGCGCAGGTGGCCGGCGTGCTGTCGCCGGCCGACGCGGCCAGGATCGTGGTGCTGACCGGCCGGACGGCGGCCGGGGAGGAGCCGGACGGCGAGGAACTGTCCGCGATCCGCCCGCAGGCGGGGACCGTACCGGTGTTCTCCACCCGGGACCTGGCCTGGGCCGACGGCGCAGGCATGGACGCCGCCCACTGGTGCCGCAGCCCGCAGGAGACCGTGCCCGTCCAGGAGCTGGTGGACGCCCTGGCCGAGGGCGGGTTCGGCGCCTGCATCGAGATCAGCGCGGAACCGGTGCTGACCGGGGCGGTCGCGCGCACGCTGGACGACAAGGGCCTGCGGGACGGGAGCGGAGCCACGGTCACCGGGACGCTGCGCCCGGGGGAGGCCCCCCTGCGGACGTTCCTCGCCGCCCTGGCTGCCGTTCACACCGGCGGGACCGCCGTGGACTGGGCCGCGGTCCTGGGCGGCGGGCGGACGGTCGACCTGCCCACGTACGCGTTCCAGCGGCAGCGGTACTGGCCCGCGGCACCCGCCCCGAAGCCCGTGGCCGACCCGGCCGCGGCCGGCTCGGCGTCCCCGGGCGAGCAGCAGTTCTGGACCGTGCTGGAGCAGGGGGACATGGCCGCCCTCGCCGGGATGCTGGGCATGGACGAGCCGTTGCGGGAGGACATGCCGCTGGGCACGGTGCTGGCGAAGCTCTCCACCTGGCGGCAGCGGGAACGCGAGCTGGCGCCGCTCGGCGACGCGCCGGATGCCGGCGGTGAGTCCACGGCCGGGCCCGAGGCACTCGGCTGGGTACGGCAGCTGGCCGGTCTCTGCGAGCCCGAGCAGCGCGAGCTGATGCTCGAACTGGTCCGGAAGGAGATCGCCGAGATGCTCGGCTACCCGTCCGTGGATCCGGTCCACCCCACCGGTGACGTCTTTGAGATGGGAATGACGTCTATGTCCGCTGTTCAACTGCGGGAAAGGATAAACGAGCAGACTGGGCTTAAACTGCCGGAGGGATTTGTCTACGACCTCTATATGCCGGAAGCCATCTCGGACTTCCTGCTGAGCGAGCTGTCGGCGACGTCCTAGGACGGTGGTCCGGGGGATATGCATGGGTTCCCCCGGAAGTCCGGATCATGCTAGCGTCCAACCGGTTTCGGTGGACTGTGATTGCCCCGCCCGACTCCGTTGATGGGATGAACAAGTGCCGAACGAAGGATCGTGGAGCGTCATCTCGGCCCCCACGTCGAACCGTCTTGTTCTCTGTGTCGATTTCCCTGCGGTCGGGCGCCGAGAGGCGGGGTTCGAGGACCTCGTGGCCAAAATGGGACCGGTCTGGTCCGCGTACGGTGTCATGCAGACCAGGCTTCCCGCCCTGCGCCCGTCCGAGCGTCCGGCCGGTGACTTCTACACCGAGTACTGGACGCGGGACGGGGATTGGGAGAAGTACGAGGTCGTGGCCGTGCTCGGCTACTGTCTCGGCGGTGTCTACGCGGCCGAGATCGCACAGCGCCTGACCCGCTGGCAGAGCACCGAGCCGAAGGTGATCCTCTTCGACGGGCAGGTCACCGACATCCAGCTGCTCGCCGCCGAAATCAACAAGATGGTCGGCCTGGCCGGTCCGGTATTCTCCGAGGAAGAGGGGGAACGGGCCCGCAAGAGGGCCGCCGAGATCGTCGGAACCCCCTCGATCGGCATTGCGGACGCCGCCATCGAGATCGTCGGACTCTACCGGGAGATAGCGTCCACCGCGTTCAGCCGGATCGGTCTCGCCGACGCCCGCAGGGACGAGGTCGTCCAGCTTTTCGAAACGTATATGTCATGGCTTTCCGCTGCCGTGGATATCGACCCGGGGCAGATCTGGAAGCGTTCCCTCGCCATTACCTCGGCGGATTACGCCACCCTGGAGAAGAACGGGGCGGCGACCGCCGTCAATGCCACCGAGATGCTCGGTCGGAGGATCTCGCTCGACGTCGGCCACGCCGACCTCCTGCGCGCCGACTCCACTGTTCGCACGCTTCTTGACCACGCCGAATTCTGATCGTCATGAACTCTGAGATGGGCGTGCCCGCCCGGTCCCCGGATCCGGCCACCGCCAGAACAGCGACCACGAACAAGGAAAAGGCCCTGTGGCTGATGGAGGAGTTGGTCCCGGACACCGGGATCAACAACCTGGGGCTCGCCCTCCAGGTCGGCGGCCGGCTCCGGCCGGACGTGCTGAAGGCGGCCCTGGCCGTGGTCCTCAGCCGCTACGACGTACTGCGGACGGTCTTCCACGCGAGCGGCGCGGAACTGCTCAAGGAAGTGGTCCCCGCAAGCGAGTTCACGACGGAGATCGAATCGATCGACCTGTCCGGTGAATCGCTGGAGAAGGACCTGACCGCGTTCGTCGACCGCCCCTTCCGTCTCGACGGCAGGCCCCTGGTCAGAGTCGGGCTGGCCGGCCGCCCGGACGGCGACATCCTCTGCGTGGGCGTGCACCACCTGACGTTCGACATGATCTCCGCCGCCCTCTTCCTGCGGACGTTCATCCCGGTCTACGACGCCGTCGCGGCCGGTCGGCCCGTGCCCGCCGAAGCCACCGCGCAGACGCCGGCCCTCGCCGAGCCCGAGCCGCAGCCCGCCGATCTCGCCTACTGGCGCGAGACCTTGAAGGGATTCACCCCGAGCGCCCTCGACCTGTGGTGCGCCAGGCCGCGCAGTCGCCAGCCGCTGATGACTGGTGAGATCGCGCGCCACACCCTCTCGCCCGAGGCCCAGCACGCCGTACTGAAGTTGCAGCGGGTGGCCAGAACACCCGTCGCCGCGGTGATGCTCGCCGCCTACACCGCCCTCCTCGCGTCGCACGGCGCCGGCCCCGATCTCGTCGTCGGCTCACCGGTCGACGTCCGCGGAACCCACACCTCCGCCATCGGATACCACGTCAACGTCGTCCCGATCCGGATCCGCGTCGACCTGGCCGAGGGCTTCCGCGCGCTCGCCCGGCGGGCCCGGGACGCGTTCCTCGGCGCCATGGCACACGCCAACACCTCCGTCGACGAGCTGACCGTGGAACTCCCCGAGGTCGGCTCGTCCTGGCAGACCGCGCTCTTCCGGCACCTGTTCAACTTCCTGCCAGGAACGCCCGCGGGCGAGCTGTCGGTCGACGGCATGCCGGCCCGGCTGCTGACGGTCGAGAACCCCTACAGCAAGTTCGACCTCGAACTGGTCGGCACGCCCTCCCAGGCGGAGATATCGTTCCGCTACTCCTCCGAGACCCTGGACCGCACCGACGTCGAGGCGATGCTGCGCCGGTTCGACGCCCTGCTGGTCGCGGCCGCCCACGACCCGGAGCGGCCGCTCGGCGAGACGGCGGGCTGGAGCGAGTCCGACCGCCGGACCGTCGACCGGGCCAACGGCACCGCCGACATGGTCGGTGACACCGCCAGGGGGGCCAACGGCACCGCCGACATGGTCGGTGACACCGCCAAGGGGGCCGACGACATCGCCGACACGGTCGGCGAACCGGTGGACCGAGCCGACGACACCGCCGACGGGGCCCGCGACACCTCCGACCGGGTCGACGACACAGCCGCGGCCGAATGGCCCACGGTGCCCGCGCTGTTCCGGTCGTGGGCGCAGAACACACCCCAGGCCCAGGCCGTGGCCGACAGCGAGCACACCGCCACCTACCGGCAGGTGGACGAGACCGCGGCCGCGATCCACGCCCTGCTGGCCGGCGCCGGTGTCGGCGCGGGCGACGTGGTGGCACTCGCCGTACCCCGCCTCGAGGCGGCCGCCGCCGCCCTCGGTGTCTGGCGGGCCGGCGCCGTCTGTCTGCCGCTCGACGCCGGACACGCCCCGACCTGGCTCGCCCGGCAGCTCGCACACTCCGGGGCGAAAGCCGTACTCACCGGCACCGGCACGCAACTGCCCGCCGACGCGGAACTGCCCCCCGTCCTGCCCCTGGACACCGCCCCGGCACCAGGGTCCACCGTGCCGGTCGACCCCCGCGCCGCGTCGGCACCAGGGTCCACCGTGCCGGTCGACCTCCGTGACCCGTCGGCACCAGGGTCCACCGTGCCGGTCGACCTCCTCGACCCGTCGGCACCCGCCTGTCTGATCCACACCTGCGGAGACGACGGGCAGCCGGTCGCCACCCTCCTGAGCCACGCCGGGATCGCCGACACGGTCCGCCACTTCGCCGCCGAACTCCGCGTCGAACCCGGCACGGGCGTCCTGACACTCGCCGCACCCGCCACGCTCGGCTCGCTCCTCGACCTCTTCCTGGCGCTGAGCGCCGGAGGCCGGGCCGTGATCGTGCCCCAGGAGGCCCGAACGGGCGGCCCCGCCCTCGCCGAAGCCGCTGCCCGCCACCATGCGGCCGTCGTCACCGTCCCGCCGGGCACCCCCGCCCGCATCGTGGAGGACCTGGCCGGCCGGCTGCACGGCCTGACCGTCCTGGCCCACGGTGAGGAGATGTCCCGTGCGACCGCCGAGCGGCTCCTCGCCGCCGGCTGCCGGCTGCACTGTGCCTACGGCACCGACGAGACCACCGGCTGGGCCGTGTCGGGCCGGGTGACCGACCCCGACGCCGTGACCCGGGGACGGCCGATCACCCGCACACGGGCCTTCGTCGTCGCCCCCGACGGACGGGAACTGCCCGTCGGGCTGCGCGGCGAACTCTGCCTCGCCGGGACCGGACTGGCCCTCGGCGACCCGGACGCCCCCGACCCGGCTGCCCCCGCCCCGGACGACCCCGCGTTCCCGGCCCATGAACGGTACGGACGCCACCACCGCACCGGCGAACTCGCCCGCTGGCGGCCCGACGGAACCCTCGAACGGTTCGGCCGCATCGGCCGCCGGATCGTCACCGGCGACGGCCCGGTCCACCTCGGCGACATCGAGGCGCTCCTGCTCGACCATCGCGAGGTGACCGCGGCAGCGGCCCTGGCCGTGACACCGTCCGGCGGCGAACCTGTCGTCCTCGCCTTCGCCGAGACCACCGGGACTGCCGAGACCACCGGGACTGCCGAGACCACCGGGACTGCCGAGACCACCGGAGCCGCGGAGACCGCCGACGACTCCGACGGCCTCGCCCAGCGGCTGCTGGCGCACACACAGGCCGGACTCGCCGCCCCCGCCGCCCTGCGGCAGGTCGTCCCCCTGGACGCGCTGCCCAGGACCCCCGACGGCCGTACCGACCGGGGCGCTCTCGTACGGCTCGCCGAGAAGGCACTCGAACAGGGCCCCGGCCCGCAGGGCCCGGCGGCCGACGACGCACTCGTCCGCGACCTCGTCGAGATGTGGGGACAACTCCTGGGCACCGAGGCGAGCGCACAGACCAACTTCTTCGAAGCCGGCGGACACTCACTGCTCGCCGCCGTACTGGCACAGAAGGTCGAAGAACTCACCGGAACGTCCCTCGGGCTCACCGAGGTGTTCGAGCATCCCACCCCCGCCGCGCTCGCCGCGAGGGTGCGCGCGTGACATGCGAGGCAGGGCCGGCCCCGTCGCCGTGACCGGGCCGGCCGTCAGGAATCGGCTCACGTAACCGCAGGGAAGAATCTATGAGCACTGCTTTTGAGGAGCACCGCCTCGCCGTCCTCGGCGCCGGCGTGATGGGCACGAACATCTCGACGCTCGCCATCGGCCACGGCGTCCCCGTGGTCCTGGTGGACGTCGACGAGTCCGTACTGGACCAGGCCCGCCGGACCGTCAAGCAGAAGCTGCGGCACGCCCAGCTCATGGGCGTGCTGCCGGCGGACCGCCCCCAGGGCACGCTGACCACCACCGTGTCCCTCGCCGACATCGCCGACGCCACCACGGTCATCGAGGCCGTCACCGAGGTCGCCGAGGTCAAGGAGAAGGTCCTCACCGCGGCCTCCGGGATCGTCCGGCCCGGCACGACCCTGATCTCCAACACCTCCTGCATCCCGATCAACGAGATGGCCTCCTGGGCCGCGCGCCCCGAGGAACTCGTCGGCGTGCACTTCATGAACCCCTCGTACATGATCAAGATGGTCGAGGTCATCCGCGGCCCGCGCACGGCCCCCGCCGTCCTGGAAGCGGCCACCGATCTGCTCACCGTCCTCGGCCGCGAGTCCCTGGTCATCCAGGACTCGGCCGGCTTCGTGATCAACCGGCTGCTGCACCCGCTGATCAACACCGCGGCCATGCTCGTCCAGGAGGGCGTCGCGTCCGTGGAGACCGTGGACGGCCTGCTGGAGGGCTGCCTCGGCCACTCCACCGGCCCGCTGCGCACCGGCGACCTCATCGGCCTGGACAACCTGGTCGACTCACTCAACGTGCTCTACGAGCGCCGCGGCGACGAGAGCTGCCGCCCCTGTGACCTCCTGCTCGCCAAGGTGCAGGACGGCCACCTCGGCCGGAAGACCGGACGAGGCTTCTACGACTACGGAAAGGTCGCGTCATGACGGTTGAAGAGGAAACCTCTCCCCTCACCGCCGAGAGCCTCGAGAAGGAGCTCCTCGACTTCCTCGCCGAGCGCATCAAGAGCACCGTCGAGGTGGACCAGGACCTCTTCGCGTCCGGCCTCGTCTCCTCCATGTTCGCGATGCAGCTCGTCGTCCACCTCGAAGAGGCGTACGACATCGCCATCGTCGGCGGGGACCTCAAGCTCGACAACTTCCGCACCGTCCAGACCATGACCGGCCTGGTCCTGCGGCTGCGGAACGCGGAATCGGCCGATAATGCCTGAGCGAGTGGCCGACGAGCGCGCCGTCATCGGCGAACTCGTCGGCAGCCGGGCGGCCGCCTGGGACGTCGCCGGCGAACTGCCCCTGGACGTACTGCGCAAACTCGGCTCCCAGGGCCTGCTGTGCGCCCAGGTCCCCACCACCTACGGCGGCCCCGGGCTCAGCAGCCAGGACAACGGCGAACTCACCGCCCACGCAGGCAGCCTGTGCAGCTCCCTGCGCTCCGTCATGACCTCCCAGGGCATCGTGGCCTGGACGATCCAGCGGTTCGGCGACCGGTCCCAGCGGCGCACCTTCCTCGCCGAGCTGACCAGCGGGAAGCTCACGGCGGTCGGCTTCAGCGAGCCGGGAGCCGGCAGCGACCTGGCGGCCATGCAGACGCGGATCCGGCCCGACGGGGACGGCTTCGTCGTCGACGGCGAGAAGAAGTGGGTCACCGGCACCCGCTACGCCGACTTCGTCCTGATCGTGGGCCGCCACGGCGACAGCGACGGCGCCGCCGCCGCGATCGTCCCCGTCGACACACCCGGCGTGCACACCGAGCTGGTGCCCCACCCGATGGGCTGCCGCGCCGCCGGACACGCCAACATCCGCCTCGACAACGTCCGCCTCCCCGCCTCCCACGTGCTGGGCGGCGGCGGACAGCCCCTGTCGATGCTGTTCACCACGGCGCTCTCCTACGGTCGCATGTCGATCGCGTGGGGCTGCGTCGGCATCCTCCGCGCCTGCCTCGACGCAGCGAGCACCCATGTCAGGCACCGCAGGCAGGGCGACGTCGCGCTCGCCGACCACCAGCTCGTCCGCGGACACCTGGCCGAGATGCTCATCGCCGAGCAGGTCTCCCTGCGCGCCTGCGAACACGCCAGCAGATGCTGGGACTCCGCCTCCCCGGACATGGGCGTCATGGCCGTCCTCGCCAAGCACGTCAGCGCCGGCCACGCCGCCCGCAGCGCGGCCACCGCCGTCCAGCTCCTCGGGTCGGCCGGCGCCGAGGACGGGCACGTCGTCGCCCGCGCCTTCCGGGACGCGAAACTCATGGAACTCATCGAAGGCAGCAACGAGATCTGCCAGTTGATCCTGGCGGACCACGCCCTGTCGACTTCCGGCCGACACACGACCCTTGACGAGAGTGAAGCTGGTGGGAGGACCCGTGGCTGACAAGCCAACCCTCGTGAAGTGCCTGGTCTGGGACCTGGACAACACCGTCTGGGACGGCACGCTGCTGGAGGACCCGAACGTCGACCTGTTCCCCGGAATCCGCGACGTCATCGTCGAACTCGACTCCCGGGGCATCCTGCACTCCGTCTCCAGCAAGAACGACCACGACCTCGCCTGGCAGCACCTCGAAAAGCTGGGCCTCGCCGAGTACTTCGTCCACCCACGGATCAGCTGGGGACCCAAGTCCGAGGCGGTCAAGGACATAGCCGCCCGGCTCAACTTCGCACAGACCACCGTCGCCTTCATCGACGACCTGCCCACCGAGCGCGCCGAGGTCACCTACCACGCGCCCGACGTCCGCTGCTACGCGGCCGACCAGGCGACCTCCCTGACCGGACTGCCCGAGTTCAGCCCCGAGGTCGTCACCGTCGACGCCCGGCGGCGCCGCGAGATGTACCAGGCCGGCTTCCGCCGGGACGCCGAGAAGGACACCTTCAAGGGCCCCGACGAGGACTTCCTGCGCACCCTCGACCTCGTGATGGAGATCAAGCGCGCCGACCAGGAGGACCTGTCCCGGGTCGAGGAACTGACCCTGCGCACCAGCCAGATGAACGCGACCGGGGTGCACTACTCCGACGCCACCCTGCGCGGCCTGCTGGCCGACCCGGACCACGAGGTCCTCACCGTCACTCTGACCGACCGGTTCGGACCGCACGGCGCCGTGGGCGTGATCCTCCTGGAACGGCACCCGGACCTGTGGCACCTCAAGCTCCTCGCGACCTCGTGCCGCGTGGTGACCTTCGGAGCCGGCGCGGTCATCCTCAACTGGCTCATCGACCAGACGGCCAGGGCCGACGCCCACCTCGTCGCGGACTTCCGGCCCACCGACCGCAACCGCATGATGGACATCGCCTACCGGTTCGCCGGCTTCACCGACGAGTCCTGCGCCTGTCTGACCACGCTTCCCGCACCCGGCGAAGAGGGCGTCCAGCGCCTGCACCTGCTCGCCACCCCGCGCGAGGCGCCCACCACCATGCGGCTCACCTCGCCCGAACTGGCCGAGGCGTAACGGACACGAGGTTCCGCAACCGGCCGGGATATGGCGCACCGCTCAACCGAAGCACCACCACGGTTGAACACGTGGTCCACCGGGTGGACCAGCCCATATCCTGGCCGTCGCCGGCTCCGGCGCGCCCCTTTTGCGCAGCCGACCCTTTCCTTGGCGGAAGACTCTTTACCAGGTATCTCACTCGACCTCAGGAATGCCGAGGGAATTGTGAACGAGACTCATGGGCCAGCCCCGAAGGACATCGCGGCAGACGGCGCCGAGCCCCTGGCGATCGTCGGACTGAGCTGCCGATACCCTGGCGGAGTCCGCTCACCCGAGGGCCTGTGGAAACTCCTGGTCGAGCAGCGGGAGGCCATTACCGACTTCCCCACGGACCGGAACTGGAATCTCGAATCCCTCTACGGCGAGGACCCCGAGAGCGCCGGCAAGACATACCTCACCCGGGGCGGATTCCTGGAGGACGCCGCCGAATTCGACGCGAGCTTTTTCAACATCCCGCCGCGCGAGGCGCTGGCGATGGATCCCCAGCAGCGTCTGCTGCTCGAAGCCTCCTGGGAGGCACTGGAGCGCGCCGCCATCCCCCCGGCCGCGATCCGCGGCAGCAGGACCGGCGTGTTCGTCGGCGCCGAGCCCAGGGAGTACGGCCCCAGGCTCCAGGAGGCGCCCGAGAGCGTTAAGGGCTACCTGCTCACCGGCACGACGACCAGCGTGATGTCCGGCCGGATCTCCTATCTGCTCGGACTGCACGGACCCTCGATCACGGTCGACACCTCCGCATCCAGCTCCCTGGTCGCCATCCACCTCGCGGCACAGGCCCTGCGGCACGGCGAATGCTCGCTGGCCCTCGCGGGCGGCGTCTCCGTGATGGCCACACCCGGCAACTTCGTCGCCTTCAGCGGACTGCGCGCACTGTCCCCCGAGGGCGTGTGCAAGCCCTTCTCGGCCGCGGCCGACGGGACCGTGTGGTCGGAGGGCGTCGGCCTCGTCGTCCTGGAGCGCCTCTCCGACGCCCAGGCCAACGGCCACCCCGTACTGGCCGTGCTGCGCGGATCGGCGACCAACTCCGACGGCGCCAGCGACGGCCTGACCGCCCCGAACGGCCAGGCCCAGCAGGCGGTCATCCGCCGCGCCCTGGCCAACGCCGGACTTGCCGCGGCGGACGTGGACGCCGTGGAGGCACACGGCACCGGCACCCGGCTCGGCGACCCGGTCGAGGCCCAGGCGCTGCTGGCGACCTACGGCCAGGAGCGCGCCGGGCAGGAGCCGTTGTGGCTGGGCTCGGTGAAGTCGAACCTCGGACACACCCAGGCGGCCGCAGGTGTGGCCGGTGTGATCAAGATGGTGCTCGCCCTCGGGCACGGCCGGCTGCCGGCGACGCTCCACGCCGGCGAGCCGTCGCCGCACGTGGACTGGACGGCCGGCGACGTGCGGCTGCTGACCGAACCCAGGCCGTGGCCGGCCGGAGAACGCACCCGCCGCGCCGGAGTGTCGGCGTTCGGGATCAGCGGAACCAACGTCCACGTCATCCTCGAGGAAGCACCATCCGCCGAGGCCGCCGAGACGGGCGCCACGGCCACGGCGCCCGTGGCGCCAGCCGCCACTGCCACGGCGCCTGCGGTGGCAGACGCTGCCGCCGCGGCGCGTGCGG
>NZ_JBFAET010000217.1:0-14179 GCF_040642095.1 Streptomyces sp. NPDC020362 | reverse complement strand
CCTCGGCACCCGGAGCACGGGCGGGGCAGGGCCCTGCCATCTGTCGGTCCATCCCGGCGGCCACTGGCTGCTGAGCGCCAACTACCAGTCGGGCAACGTCGCCGTGCACCCGATCGACGCCTCCGGCGCCCTCGGCGAGCGCACCGACCTGGTCACACACACCACTCCGCCGCCGGGCCCGGGGCAGCAGGGCCCGCACGCCCATCAGTTCATCACCGCACCCGACGGCGGCCACGTCCTCGCCGTCGACCTCGGCACCGACACCGTGTACTCCTACCGGCTCGACCAGGCGAAGGGCACGCTCACCGAGGCGGCCCAGGCGCGCACCCGGCCCGGTGCGGGCCCCCGCCATCTGACCTTCCATCCGGGCGGCCGGCACGCCTACCTGGCCAACGAGGTGGACGACACGGTCGCCGTCTGCGGCTACGACCCGGCCACCGGGCGCCTGACGATCGGCGACCCGCAGTCCACGGGGTCGGCCGGCGGCACCAACTACCCGGCTCAGTTCCTGGTGAGCGCGAACGGCTCCTACGCCTTCCTCGCCAACCGGGGCCACAACAGCATCGCGCGCTACGCCGTCGAGGCGGACGGCGCCCGGCTGCGGCTGCTCGGCACCGTGCCGGTGGGCGGGGACTTTCCGCGGCAGATCGCCTTCTCGCCGGACGGCCGACTGCTGTTCGCGGCGAACCAGCGCTCCGGCACGGTCAGCGTCTTCCAGGTGGATGCCGGGAGCGGCGAACTGCGCCTGGCGGGAGAGCCGTTCGCGTCACCCGTCGCCGTCTGCGCGCTGCCGCTGTAGCGCGCGGGGACAGACGGCGGCGCTCGCCTGCGCGAGCAGCGCATGCATGCGCTCGGTGAGCTGCGCGACGTCGTCGGCGGGCGTGTGGAACGGCAGCCGCACGTCGCCGTGGGCGCGGGTTCGTTCGATGCGAAGGCTGAGTCCGTGCCGGTCCACGGCGAGGGGCACCACCCGGGTCGCGGCGTGCAGGCTCTCGGGCCGCACGAGCCGAGTGAGCCGCTCGACGGCGTCCGGATGGGCGTCGGCCAGGTGGGTCAGCAGCTGGGCCTCGGCGCCGGCCAGCGGGTCCGGCCGGGTGGCGGCGAACTCGTCCGGTTCGACGAGGACGGCTCCGGACGGCCGACGCAGCACCACCCGGGTGGGCCTGAAGAGCAGGCGGCCCTCGGCCGGGGCGAACCAGCCGGCCAGCCAGAGCCGGGCCCGGATTCGTTGGCGCACCGGGACGGGGGCCACGTCGGCGAACTCCAGCACGGCGGAGGGCTCCCCGCGCGGAGCGCACAGCGCGGCCGCGAACAGGGCACTGTCCTCGGGCACGCGCAACAGTACGGCGCCCTCCTCGGTCACGGAGTGTGCACCGACGTACTCCTCGCGGGCGCCGTCCGCGGTCACCGCGCACGACCACGCGGCCTCCAGCACCGACCGCGCCTGCTCCGCCGCACCGGGCTCGGCCGCCCAGTCCTGCGTGTCACCCATCCCGAGACCTCCTTAGGTAAGCCTTGCCTAATCTATCGAAGATCCGCGCGCACGCCAACCACACCGGACGAGAACGTCGCGTGTCGGGGCTGTTCGGGTGCGCAACGGGGCCGGTGCACGCACCGGCCCCCGGTTTCAGGCGATGGCGCCCAACAGGGCGCGCGCACACAGGTCGCGCACCTGTTCACGGCTCAGCTCGCCGTCACGCAGCCACTCCAAGCAGACGGCCGTGGTGAACGCGAGCCAGCCGCGCACGGCCAGGCGGACATGGGGGGCGCTCTCCAGGACGGGCCCGAACTCGGGGTCGGCCGCCAGGGCGGCGAGGATCTGCTGCTCCTGGGCGGCGAGGGCCTGCTGGTAGACGCGGCGTACGACCTGGTCACCGGCCGCGTCGGCGCGATGGAAGGCGCGGAAGCCGTGGGCGTGGGCCTGGACGTAGCCGAGGTAGGTGTCGAGGCCGGTGCCGAGCTGCTCGCGCGCCGGAACCCCGGGCACGGCCGCCGTCATGCGCAGCATCCGCTCGCTCTCGCGTTCCACGACCGCGGCGAAGAAGTCCCGCTTGGTCGGGAAGTAGTGGTACAGCAGCCCGCGGGAGACGCCGGCGATCTCGGCGACCTGCTCGATCCACACGTCGTCGTAGGGGCTCTCCGAGAACAGCCTCGCTCCGACCGACAGCAGCTGCTCGCGCCGCTCCTCGGTGCTGAGTCTGCGACGGACGCGTTCCCCCTGGTTCGCGGGCATGACGTCACTTTACTTGACGCCGGTTCAACAAGGGGCACACACTGAAGCCGCGCTATTGAATCGACGTACAACACGTGTGATCGAAGGTTCAACCGTCCGCTGGATCAAGGGAGATCGCGCCATGGCGGAGTCGACGGTGACCGGGCTGCCGAGAGGTTTCCGTGGCGCCGAGCAGGGCTGGCCCGAGCTGCACCGCATCCCGCATCCGCCGCACCGGCTGCCCCTGCTCGGCGACGTGCTCGGCGTGGACCGGCGCCGGCCCCTGCAGGACTCGCTGCGCATCGCCCGCGAACTGGGCCCCATATTCCGGCGCCGGGCGTTCGGGAACGAGTTCGTGTTCCTGTGGGGCGCCCGCCTCGCCGCCGACATCGCCGACGAGTCCCGGTTCGCCAAGCACGTGGGCCTCGGGGTCGCCAATCTGCGTCCGGTCGCCGGGGACGGGCTGTTCACGGCGTACAACCACGAGCCCAACTGGCAGCTGGCCCACGACGTGCTGGCGCCCGGCTTCAGCCGGGAGGCCATGGAGGGCTACCACGCGATGATGCTCGCCGTCGCCGGGCGGCTGACCGGCCACTGGGACCGGGAGCAGGCAGCCGGGCGGGCGGTGGACGTGCCCGGCGACATGACCAAGCTGACCCTGGAGACGATCGCCCGCACCGGGTTCGGGCACGACTTCGGCTCCTTCGAACGGGAACGGCCGCACCCCTTCGTGACGGCCATGGTGGGCACGCTCACCCACGCGCAACGGCTGAACAGCGTGCCCGTACCGCTGGCCCCGCTGCTGCTGCGCGGGTCCGCCCGGCGCAACGCGGCCGACATCGCCCATCTCAACCGCACGGTCGACGACCTGGTGGCGGCCCGGCGCCGGTCCGGCGGCGGGGACGGGGACCTGCTGGACCGCATGCTGGAGACGGCCCACCCCGAGACCGGGGAACGGCTGTCGGCCGAGAACGTCCGCAAGCAGGTGATCACGTTCCTGGTGGCGGGCCACGAGACCACCTCCGGCGCGCTCTCCTTCGCCCTGCACTACCTCGCCCGGCACCCGGAGGTCGCCGCCCGGGCCCGCGCCGAGGTGGACCGCGTGTGGGGCGACACCGCAGAGCCCGGCTACGACCAGGTCGCCAAGCTGCGCCACGTCCGCCGGGTGCTGGACGAGTCGCTGCGGCTGTGGCCCACCGCGCCCGCCTTCGCCCGCGAGGCCAGGCAGGACACGGTGCTGGCCGGGGAGCACCCGATGCGGCGCGGTGCGTGGGCGCTGGTGCTCACGGCGATGCTGCACCGCGACCCCGAGGTGTGGGGCGAGGACGCCGAGCGGTTCGACCCGGACCGGTTCGACGCCAAGGCCGTACGGGCCCGTCCACCGCACACCTTCAAGCCGTTCGGGACCGGCGCGCGGGCCTGCATCGGCCGCCAGTTCGCCCTGCACGAGGCGACCCTCGTCCTCGGTCTGCTGCTGCGCCGCTACGAGCTGCGGCCCGACCCGGACTACCGCCTCAGGGTCACCGAACGCCTGACGGTGATCCCGGAGGGACTGCGGCTGCACCTGGAGCGGCGCACCGCGCCCGCACGCGCCGCCGCAGCGCCGGTGACGGTCCCGGACGACGGCTCAGGATCAGCCGCCCGCTGTCCAGTGCACGGGGCGGATGACTGACCCGGGCAGCCTGGTGCCGGCGCTGCCACGGGCCGCGTTGAGCTGCGGCTGGGTGAGGAAGAAGGCGCCGGTGAGGTCCGCGTCGCTCAGGTCGGCGTCGCGCAGATCAGCACCGATCATGTCCGCACCGCGCAGGTCGGCGCCGGTGAGGTCGGCGGCGATGAGATAGGCGCCGCGCAGGCTGGCACCGCACAGGTCGGCACCCCGCAGCCGGGCTCCGATGAGGTCGGCGCCCCGGCGGTCCTTCGACCTGCCCTTCTTCCCCCTGGACCCGCCCGCGCCCGCTCGGACCAAGTCGCTGGTGCGCAGCAGGAGCACGTTGACCTCCTGCCGGTGGGCCCCAACGTCCAGCGCGGCAAGCTCTTCGGACGTCTGCCGGGTGAGCCGCTCGGTGCGCTCCAGGGCCCGGCGCAGGTCCGCGTGGACGGGCGCGGCGGCCTCCAGGCCCAGCGCCTCCGTCAGGTACCAGAGCAGTTCGTGCAGCTGGCGGACGACGGGGAACACGTCGAACATCCGGCGGGCCTGCTCCTTCGGCCCCGTACGCCAGTCCTGACCGCCGAAGGTGACCTGCGAGACCTTCTGTCCGGCACCGAAGCAGTCGTAGACCGTGCAGCCGGTGAAGCCCTTCTCGCGCAGGCGGGCGTGGATGCCGCAGCGGTGGTCGCCCCCGAGGTTCGGGCAGGGCTTGCCCGCGGGCTTGTCGAGGGCGAAGTCCGCGGAGGCGGTGAAGGGCAGGGCGACGCAGCACAGCCCGAAGCACTGGGCGCAGTCGCCGTGCAGGCTGGCGGTGTCGGTGGTCTGGTCCGGCATGCCTCAAGCCTACTGACCTGGGAAACCTGCCGGACCGCGGGTGGCCGGGACACGGTCGCGGAGCGGCGCCGTCGCGTCGGCGACGAGCAGCCGACGACGGGAGGCCGCCGAGGGGAGGCCGATGGCGGGAGGCCGCCGAGGTGCGACCGGGCCGCCCGTGGTCGTGGGGGCGGCCCGGTCGGCCGTCAGGGCTCCAGCGGGGGCAGGGCCAGCCCGGCCAGGCGGTCGGGATCGGCGAGGAGGTACATGCCGGTGATCCTGCCGTCGGCGACCGTGAACGCCGTGACCGACACCGGCTGTCCCTCGGGCGCGGTGACCACGCCCACCGAGCCGTTGACCAGCGCGAGCCGCGCGAATCCGGCGAGCCGGGAGAACGTCGCGGCCTGTTCGGCCACCGCCCGCGCCCCGCGTACGGCCTTGGAGGCGGCCGCACCCCGGACCAGGGCGCCCGCATCGGCGCGCAGCTCCACGTCCGGGTGGAGCAGGGCGAGCAGCGCCTCGAAGTCTCCGCCGCGCGAGGCCGCGAGGAAGGCGTCGACCACCTGCCGCTGCCTGCCGAGGTCGGGGTCGGTCGCCGGGGTGGCCCCCTGCACCCGTCGGCGGGCCCGGCTGGCCAGTTGCCGGGTGGCGGCCGGGCTGCGCTCCACGATCGCGGCGATGTCGTCGAAGGGCACGGCGAACATGTCGTGCAGGACGAACGCCAGCCGCTCGGCGGGCTCCAGCGTCTCCAGGACGACGAGGAGGGCGACCCCGACCGCGTCGGCCTCCAGCACCTCGGACTCCGGGTCCACCCTCGACAGCGGCCGCACCAGCGGGTCCGGGACGTACGTCTCGTCCATCGGCTCCTCGCGGCGGGCGGAGCGCGAGCGCAGTATGTCCAGGCAGATGCGGCCGACGACCGTGGTCAGCCAGCCGCCGAGGTTCTCGATGCCGTCCGCGTCGGTGCGGGCGAGCCGCAGCCACGCCTCCTGGACCGCGTCCTCCGCCTCGGCGAGCGAGCCGAGCATCCGGTAGGCCACCGCCCGCATGTGCCCGCGGTGCTCCTCGAAGCGGTCGGCGAGCAGGTCCGTGCCGTTCATGTCATCCCCCGTTCTGTCCCCTTGGACGTGGTGGGTCGGGAACCGGTCATCTGCAGAACACTTCGAAGGCCACGGCCGGCTGTCCGCCGAAGCGTTCCCCGGCGGCCCGGGTGTGCCCGGTCAGGAAGTCCCGGGCGTACGTCTCCGGGTCCTGGTCGGTCAACGCCTCGATGTAGGTGCGGTGTTCGAGCAGGGCGTGCACCGCGCGCTCCAGGCCGGGCGTGGCGTCGACCGCGTGGGTGGGGCCGGCCGACCCGGCCACGGCGACCCAGCGCACGCCGTTCCATGGCTCGAGCCCCTGCTCGGCGAGCTCCGGGAAGATCCAGCGGTTGCCCGCGTCCGCGGCCGCGTCCAGGGTGGCGCGGCCCACGGCCCGGTGGTCGGGGGTGTTCCAGGCGACACCGCCCCAGGTGTCACGGTGGTTGAGGGTGAGGACGAGTTCGGGGCGGTGGCGGCGGATCGCGGCGGCAATGTCCCGGCGCAGGGCGGGACCGTACTCGATCACTCCGTCCCGGTGGTCCAGGAACTCCACGGTGGTGACACCGACGGCGGCCGCGCTCGCCCGCTGCTCGCGCTCGCGCAGCGGGCCGCAGACGGCGGGGTCGAGGCCGTCGATGCCTGCCTCGCCGCGGGTCGCCAGGACATAGGAGACCTCACGGCCCGCTGCGGTCCAGGCGGCTATGGCCGCCGAGCAGCCGTACTCCAGGTCGTCGGGGTGAGCGACCACGGCGAGCGCACGCTGCCAGTCGTCGGGCAGGGGCTGCAGCGGGGTGATCTTCGGCTCGGTCATGGGCGCAGACTATGCCGCTCTGCTGCGCCGGCAACTCCATTTTCGGGGCGCCCTGTTGTGCTGCATCCAGGCCCGCGGCGTCGACATGGTCGTCACCGAGGAGTACCCGGACAGTCCCAGCCCCCGGCCGTCCGGCGTCGTTGCCGCCACCCTGCTGCCCGACGTGCTGCGGCAGGGACGGACCCCGACCGTCGCCCTGCGGGAGCTTCCCCTCGGCCGGCGCACCCGCCGCGTCGTCACGTCGTACGCCAGGGACGCACCGGACGCCCCACGATCAGGCCGGCCCGGCAGGCGCCGCGGCACGCAGTGACGGGCTGACGGCCCGCCCGGACGGCTGACCGTCACACCTTGTCGCGCGGGCGGCCGACGGCCACACCTTGTCGCCCGGGCGACCGACCGTCACACCTTGTCGTGGGCGAGGGCGAGCAGCCGGTCCAGGACGCGGGGCGCACCGGTGCGCAGGCCGTCGTGCTCGAACTCGTCGGTCACCCAGGTACGCAGGCCCTGGACGGCGCGGGCGGTGCGCAGGGAGTGGGCGCTGTCCACGTACATGTCGTCGTGGTAGACCGCCGCGGCGACCGGGACCTCGTTGGCAGCGAGGCGCGCCGGGTCGTACAGGGGCTGCCAGTCCGTGCGGGCCGCGAGCAGCTCGGCCGTCTCACGCAGGGGGCGCAGGGCCGGGTCGGTGTCGAACATCCAGGGGTGAACCGTCTCGCCGGTGAACAGCACCGGGGCGTCACCGGCGAGGGCCTTGGCCGCGTCGAACTGCGGGAACTCGGCGCGCACGCGCTCGGCGGCCCAGGCTGTGGGACGGCGGTCCTGGCCGTAGATCGTCTCGTGGACGAGGGCGTAGAGGGGGTGGCCGGCGTACGAGAGCAGGGCCTGCACCTCCTCCTGGAAGGCGTCGGACAGGTCGAGGCCGCCCGCGGTGCGCACGAAGGCGTCCTCCAGGAGGAAGTGGAGGCGGTGGCTGCCGTCGCTCGTGCCGAGCATGAGGCCGAGGGACTGGAAGGCCTCCACGGTGAGGCGGTAGCCGTTCGGCAGGACGACGTCGTGGGTCAGGAGGTGGTCGGCGATGCGGCGGGCCCGTTCGACGTCCTGCGGGTAGCGGGCGTAGTGCGCGCCGACCTTGCGTTCGATGCGCGGGTAGGCGGCCCGGTAGACGTCGTCGGCGTGGGCGTCGAGGGAGGGCAGGCCGCCGGTGATGACCGCGGTGCTCACTCCCTCGGGGGCGAGGGAGAGGTACGACACCGTGCAGAAGCCGCCGAAGCTCTGGCCGAGGACGGTCCAGGGGGCCCCGCCCGTCACCACGGGGCGGATGGCCTCGCAGTCGCGGACGATAGCGTCGGCGCGGAAGCGGGTGAGGTAGTCGGCCTGCTCGGCGGGGGTGCCGCGCAGGGGCAGCGTCTGCCGGGTGGCGGGCGTGGAACGTCCCGTGCCGCGCTGGTCGAGGAGGAGGACCCGGTAGTCCTGCAGGGCACGGTCGAGCCAGGCCTGACGTCCGATGAAACGGTTCGCCCCGAAGCCGGGGCCGCCTTGCAGGTACACCAGCCAGGGCAGATCCTGCCCCGCCCTGTCGCATGCGACGGCCTCACGGGCGTACAGCTCGATGGTCTCGCCGCCCGGGTCGGCGTGGTCGAGGGGCACGGTGAAGTGGCGGTCGGTGAGAACGACGCCGGGCTGGCGGTAGCTGAGGCTCAACGGGTCTCCCGGGACGGATGGGTCGGACGCGTCCCAGTTCAGCACATGGAGGCCCGTGGACCGACCCCCGGGATCATGGATTGTTACTGAACTTCCGGTCAGCGGCGGCGAGACTTCCGGTTCAGCGGGCGGCGAGACTTCCCGGTCGGCAGGCGGCTGGACTTCCGCGTCAGCGGGCGGCGAGGCCGGAGCGGCGCACCACCAGCTCCAACTGGAGCACCACACGCCGGTGCCCGTGGCCGCCGGATCCCCCTCGGTCTCGGTCTCCTCCAGCAGTTCCGCGGCGAGGGCGCGCATGGTGGCGGCGGGCTGCCGCACGGAGGTGAGGGGGACGGCCGCCGCCGCGGCGGACTCGATGTCGTCGCCCTGGAACCGGCGACCTGCAGAGCCACCCGAGGCCAGCCCGGGCACGGGCATGGGGCTGTGGCTGCTCCAGGAGTGCGTGCGGGCCTGGAGCGAGCCGGATCTGGCGCTGCTGTGCGCGAGGCGGCCGTTGTCCCGGCGCTGCGCTCGGTGGTCGATGCGGGGGCCGGGGCGTTCCTGGCGCCGGGGCGGATGCCGGTGGTGACGGGCGCGACGGAGGCGGCCGCCCTCGGCAACGTCCTCGTACAGGCCCGGGCGCACGGCCTGGTCGGCGACCCAGCCGACCTGCGCCGGCTGCTCACCCGCACCCAGCCGCTGGCCCGTTGCACACCCCGGGGCGACAGCACGCACGGGCGGGAGGCGGCGGCCCGGATCACGGCGCGGTGAGGCGCGCTCTCCCCTCGGTGGTGTCCGCCGACTACCCTGCACTCGTCCGATGACCGACCGCGAGGAGCCGCGATGCATGTCGCCCTGTTCCTGACCTGTGTCAACGACACGCTCTATCCGGACACCGGACGGGCGGTGGTGAAGCTGCTGACCAGGCTGGGTGTCGAGGTCGACTTCCCGATGGCCCAGACCTGCTGCGGACAGGCGCACTACAACACCGGTTACCGGCATGAGGCGGAGCCGCTCGCCCGGCATTTCTCCGATGTCTTCGGGGAGTACGAGGCGATCGTGACCCCGTCCGGGTCCTGCGGGGCGATGGTGCGGGAGCTGTATCCGCGGATGGGTGCACGGGCCCGGTCCGAGGGCCGCGGGGACACCCTCGCCCACACGCTCGCGCCCGTGGTCCCCAAGACCTATGAGCTGACGGAGTTTCTGGTCGACGTGCTGGGTGTGACGGACGTGGGCGCCTCCTACCCGCACCGGGTCACCTACCACCCGACCTGCCACGGACTGCGCGGGCTAGGGCTCGGCGACCGGCCGCGGCGGCTGCTGCGGGCGGTCAGGGGGCTGGAACTGCTCGAGTTGCCGGGGGCCGAGGAGTGCTGCGGGTTCGGCGGCACCTTCGCGCTGAAGAACTCCGACGTGTCGGCGGCGATGGGCGCGGACAAGGTGCGCAACGCCGAGTCGACCGGGGCCGAGGTGCTGTGTGCCGCCGACAACTCCTGTCTGATGCACATCGGCGGGACCATGACCCGGCTCGCGGTGGGCATGCGGCCGGTGCACATCGCGGAGATCCTGGCGAGCACGGAGGAGGAGGCGGCATGAGCGAGACCTTCGTCGGCATGCCTGCGTTTCCCCCGTCCACCCACGCCGCGCCTCTCCCGCCCGCCCACGCCGCGCCTCTCCCGCCCACCCACCCGGCTTTCCCCGAGGCCGCGCGCGACGCCGTCCACAACGCAACCCTGCGCGGCAATCTGCGCCATGCCACGCACACCATCCGGGCCAAGCGGGCCAAGGCCGTCGCCGAGTTGTCCGACTGGGACCGGCTGCGGGAGGCGGGACGGCTCATCAAGGACCACACGCTGCGCCATCTGGAGCGCTATCTGGTGCAGTTGGAGGAGTCGGTCGCCGCGGCGGGCGGCACGGTCCACTGGGCGGCGGACGCCGACGAGGCCAACCGGATCGTCGCCGGCCTGGTCAGGGCCACCGGTGAGTCGGAGGTCGTCAAGGTCAAGTCGATGGCCACGCAGGAGATCGGGCTCAACGAGGCACTGGAGGCGGAGGGGATCAGGGCGTACGAGACCGATCTGGCCGAGCTGATCGTCCAGTTGGGCAGGGACCGGCCCTCGCACATCCTCGTCCCCGCCATCCACCGCAACCGCGGCGAGATCCGCGACATCTTCCGCGAGGAGATGGGCCACTGGGGGCGTCCGGCTCCCGAGAACCTGACCGACACACCCGCCGAGCTGGCCGAGGCCGCCCGGCTCCACCTGCGGGAGAAGTTCCTGCGGGCCAAGGTCGGCATCTCCGGTGCCAACTTCATGGTGGCCGAGACCGGCACCCTCGTCGTCGTCGAGTCCGAGGGCAACGGCCGCATGTGCCTCACCCTGCCCGAGACGCTCATCTCGGTCGTCGGCATCGAGAAGATCGTGCCCACCTGGCAGGACCTGGAGGTCTTCCTCCAGACCCTCCCCCGCTCCTCCACGGCCGAGCGCATGAACCCGTACACGAGCATGTGGACCGGCACCACGGACGAGGACGGCCCGACGGCCTTCCACCTGGTCCTGCTGGACAACGGCCGCACCGACGCCCTCGCCGACCAGGTCGGCCGCCAGGCCCTGCGCTGCATCCGCTGCTCGGCCTGCCTCAACGTCTGCCCCGTGTACGAGCGGGCGGGCGGGCACGCGTACGGCTCGGTCTACCCCGGCCCGATCGGCGCCATCCTCAGCCCCCAGCTGCGGGGCACCGCGAGCGAGATCGACGCCTCGCTGCCCTACGCCTCGTCGCTGTGCGGCGCCTGCTACGAGGTCTGCCCCGTCGCCATCGACATCCCCGAGGTGCTGGTGCATCTGCGCGAACGGGTCGTGGAGGGCGGCCCGGCGGTCCGGCAGGGCAACGCAGTGGTACTGAAGCCGGCCAAGGGGCATGCGGCCGAGCGGGCTGCCATGCGGGCGGCGCGCTGGGCGTTCTCCCACCCGGGCGCGCTGCGCACCGGCCAGCGGCTCGCCTCCCGCACCCGCCGGCTGCACCCGCGCACCCTGCCCGGTCCCGGCAGGGCCTGGAGCGGGACCCGGGATCTGCCGGCCCTGCCGGCGGAGCCCTTCCGGGACTGGTGGCAGCGGACCCACGGCGGAAAGGACGGTGCCAAGTGAGCGGCAGGGAACGGATCCTGGGCAGGGTGCGGCGCGCGCTCGCCGACGTACCGCCGGACGACACGCCCTACGACCAGGTGGTCCGGCGCGACTACCTGAGGGAGCACGGCGACCGCACGGCCGGGCGCACGGTGGACCTGCTCGCCGAGAACCTCGCGGACTACCGGGCGGTCGTGCACCGCTGCACGGAGCCCGAACTCCCCTCCTTGGTCGCCCGGTTGCTCGCGGACCGGCAGGCGGGCTCGGTACTGGTGCCGCCGGGGCTGGAGGCGGGCTGGCTGGCGCAGGCGGAGGTCGCGCAGGTCGCCGACCGGGCCGAGAGCACTCCCGGGGAGCTGGACCGGGTCGACAGCGTGATCACGGCCTGCGCGGTGGCGATCGCCGAGACCGGCACCATCGTGCTGGACGGCGGGCCCGACCAGGGCCGACGCCGCATCAGCCTCGTGCCCGACCACCACATCTGCGTGGTACGGGTGCCCGGGCAGGTGGTCGCCTCGGTCCCGCAGGCCCTCGCACGCCTGAATCCGTCCCGCCCGCTGACCTGGATCTCGGGTCCCTCGGCAACCAGTGACATCGAGCTGGACCGGGTGGAGGGCGTCCATGGACCGCGGACGCTGGAGGTCCTCCTGGTGGGCTGACGGTGCCCTCTCCCAGGGCCCTCGCCCCCACCGGGTCTCCGCCCGGTGGTCGGCCGTCTCTTCCCGCGGGAGGACGTCGTGGCCGCCCGCCGATGCATGGAGGCGGGCGGGCGGTACGGCAAGATCGTCCTGACCGTGGGGCGGTGACCGGCAAGGCCCGGGCCGGGTCGTCCGCCACTCGGGCCACGGCGGAATGACGCCCGGACCGCCCCGCCGTAGCGTGAGGGAATGATCCGGTTCGAGCAGGTCACCAAGCGGTATCCGGACGGTACGACAGCCGTGGACGGCCTCTCCTTCGAGGTGTCCGAGGGCGAGCTGGTGACACTCGTGGGCCCCTCGGGGTGTGGCAAGACGACGACCATGATGATGGTGAACCGGCTCATCGAGCCGACCTCCGGCCGGATCTTCGTGAACGACGAGGACATCGCCCGGGTCGACCCGGTGCGACTGCGCCGCCGGATCGGCTACGTCATCCAGCAGGTCGGCCTCTTCCCGCACCGCACCGTGCTGGACAACACGGCGACCGTACCCGCGCTGCTGGGCTGGAAGCGGGCCAAGGCCCGGGCGCGGGCCGCCGAACTGCTCGACCTGGTGGGTCTGGACCCCAGGACGTACGGGCCGCGCTACCCGGAGCAGCTCTCGGGCGGCCAGCGGCAGCGGGTGGGCGTGGCGCGGGCGCTCGCGGCCGATCCGCCGGTGCTGCTGATGGACGAGCCGTTCGGCGCGGTCGACCCGGTGGTGCGCGAGCAGTTGCAGGACGAGTTCCTGCGGATGCAGACCGCGGTCCGCAAGACGGTGCTGCTGGTCACGCACGACATGGAGGAGGCCGTCCGGCTCGGTGACCGGATCGCCGTGTACGGGCAGGGCCGCATCGAGCAGTTCGACACGCCGGGAGCCGTGCTGGGCATGCCCGCCACGCCGTACGTCGCCGGGTTCGTGGGGGCCGACCGCGGGCTGAAGCGGCTGTCGGTCACCGAGATCCAGCCGGACGATCTCGAACAGCCGCCGGTGGCACGTCCGGACGAACCCGCCGGGCGCGCCGCCGAGCGGCTGCGGGCCGAGGGCGCCCGGTGGGCGGTGGTCCTCGACGCGCACGGCGACCTGCACGGCTGGGTCGGCCGCCACGAGCTGGCGGCGGGCGGGACGGTCGGGGACCTGGCGCACCGCATGACCGCGTGGGTGCCGGTGGGCGCTCCGCTGAAGCAGGCGTTCGGGGTCATGCTCCAGTACGACGCCGGATGGGTGGCGGTGCTGGACGGGTCGCACTTCCTGGGCGTGCTGACTCCGGCGAAGCTGCACGAGGCGCTGCGCCGCTCGGTGGACGCGGACGCCCGGGGTGTCCCGCGGGGCCAGGTGCCGTTCGACTCGGTGTCGGACGCCTGAGGCCGAGGCCCGGCGGGCGGTCACTTCAGCAGGCCCTTGTCCTTCAGGTACGTCCGGGCGACGTCGGCGGGCAGCCGCCGCCAGCTGTCGACCTGCCGGTTCATGTCCGCGAGGTCCGCCGTGGTGAGGACGTCGTTGAGCCTGCCCAGCGCCTTCCCCACGCCCGCGCCGCCCGCACGGGAGCGGTTGACGAGAGGGACGACGTAGTCCGCGTTCTGCAGGTGCTTGTCGTCGGCGAGCAGGACCAGCCCGAACTGGTCGAGCGTGGCGTCCGTGGTGGTGGTCAGCACCATCTGGTCCCGGCCGTCCTGCACGGCCTTCTTGGCCTGGGTGGTGCCGACGCCCTTCGGGTCGACGCCGGTGACGTCGATGCCGTACACCTTCTTCAGCCCCGGTGCGCAGTACGGCCGTTGCACGCACTCGTCACCGGCCGCGAGCCGTACCTTCAGCTTCGCGGCTCCGAGGTCACCGAGGGTCTTGAGACGGTGCTGCTTCGCGTAGGCAGTGCTCACCGCGAAGGCGTTCTGGTCCACGGCGCGGCCGGGTGGAAGGACGGTGAGGCCACGGGGTGTGGCGAGATCCCGCAGGGCCTTCATCGTGGTGGCGAGGTCGGGGGACCCCACCGGTTTCGCGCCGGCGCCGTGGGTCTTGGCGTTGAGCCAGTCGGCGAGGGTCGCCGCGTACTCGGGCACGACATCGATCTGGCCCGACTCCAGGGCCGGTTCGTACAGCTCGCGGTTGGCGACGGTGATGAGGGACGTCTTGTAGCCGG
>NZ_JBFAET010000216.1:0-14254 GCF_040642095.1 Streptomyces sp. NPDC020362 | reverse complement strand
ACCCGAGGTGGGACGACTGGGCTGCGGCCCACCACCTGCGAACGCCGCAGGTGGTGGCCCTCAGCCATGTTCAGGACGCTCTGTCACACCGCCTTGTCAGCCCACCACGATCACGACAACGCCCGTGCCGAAGCCGTTGTTGAAGCCGTTGTTGAAGCCGAAGCCGTTGTTGAAGCCAAAGCCGTTGTTGAAGCCGAAGCCACAGTTGTTCCACCAGCAGCCACGGTTGGTGGAAACCTGGGTCGGGGTCGCTGCCGACGCGGTACCGGCGGTGCCGATCGCCACTCCGCTCGCCATCAGCACGCCGATGGCGGACGCAGCGGCAAGACGCCTCGCGCGATGTGCATTCATTGATCTGCCCTCCTTCCACCCCCTCGTGCGGTCTTGTTCGAGGCACGAGACGGATGGCCACGATTCCGGAACGCGATGTCCGGCGTGGTCGTAGGTGTTGCCGCCCGGGTAGAGGAATCAGGGCTCTCAGTCCCCTGCGGAACGGGGATTGCGCACGTCCGGCGCACCCTGTGGCGCGGCTCTCATCTGTAGATGCTAGCCGCCCGGCGACCACCCAGCATCCCGACGAGATCGGCCGGGAATCGCGGCCGTCCGTGCAACCTTCCGCGCTTCCCAGGATTCCTACTCTCGGGGGATCATCCTCCTGGTTCTGTCCGACGAGAGAGGTTGAACGGGGATGAGCGAACAGGACGACTGGCAGCGCGAGTTTGATCACAAGTGGGCGAATTCAGCCGAGCACAAGGAGCCCTCGGCCCGGGCCCGGATGCTCGCCGCCCGCTGGAAGGAGAGCCCGCCGGACCCGGCGCCGTTCCGCGCCGACCCGGAGCCGGCGGCACCGCGGCGCTCGTCGTGGGTGTCGACGGTCATCGTGCTCGGCTGTGTGGCCGCGGTGATAGTCCTGCTCGGTTACGCGCAGATGCGCTCCCCGTATTAGGGGAGACCGGGTGCAGGAGGAAGTCAGGAGCGGGGCGGCGGCCGCGCGGCGGCTGGCCGAGGGTGCCGGGCTGCGGGATGTCCTGGACACCGGCGATCCGGCCGCCTGGCTGGCGCTGGACGAGGGCGTGCGGGCGGAAGAGCTGTCCTTCCCGCCGTACGTCGTGCCCGCCTGGGAGGAGACGGACGGCGGGCGCTCGCTGACCGCCGTCCTGCGCGGCGGCGGCCCGCTCACCGAGGGGCAGCTCGCTCTCGCCCTGTGTCATCGGGACGGCCGGATCCGGCACCGGGCGCTCGGGCGGGCCGCCGGGCTTGCGGCGCTTCCTGCGCTGCTGCCGCTGGTGGCCGTACGGTGCACCGACTGGGCGCAGCCGGTGCGGGAGCGGGCCAGGAAGCGGCTCACCGAGGCCCTGGACGCCGGGACGGCCGCTCGGCTGGCCCCGCTGATCCGGCGCCTGGCCGACCGTCACCGGGGTGACTTCGCCCTCGGCCTGCTCGGCGATGTGCTGCGGCAGGCCGACGGCGAACCCCTGACCCCGCTCCTGACCTCCGCGGACCGGCCCGTACGCCGCTTCGCGTACGGCCTCGCCGTCGAGGAGGGGTTCCTCTCCTGCGCCGAGCTGGCCCGCGCGGCTGCCCGCGACGACGACGCCGTCGTCCAGACCCTGTGTGCCGACGCCGCCCTGGCCGCCGTGACGGACGAGGATGCGGAAGAAGTGCTGGAGGCGCTGCTCGGTGCCCCCGGTCCGCGGGCCCGGGCGGCCGGGGTGACCGCGCTGCGCAGGTTCGGGCGGCCGGTGGGGGTCCCCCCGGCCGGGGAGAACCGGGACCCGGGCAGGGCCGCCGGGTTTCTCGCGGACCGGTCGGCGCTGGTGCGGGCCTGTGCCCGGTACGTCGTACGGCAGCACGGGAGCGATCCGCTGCCCTGGTACCGGGAGCGGTGCGCCGACCCCCGTGACCCGGCGATCGCGCCGGGCGCGCCCATCGGGCTCGCGGAGTGCGGGACCCGTGCGGACGCCGTCCTGCTGTGGCCGCTGCTGGACCACCCGGTGCCCGGTGTGCGGGCGAGGGCGGTGGCCGGGCTCCGCCTGCTGGACGTGACGGACATGGCGCGGATGCGGCGGCTGCTGGACGATCCGGCGCCCGGGGTCGTCGGCGAGGCCACCCTCGCCCTGCTTCCCTCCGCCGGACTCCTGCCCGAGGCGTGGCTGGTGCAGCGGCTGGCGCCGGAGCGGCCCCGGTGGGTGCGGGTGTCGGCGCAGCGGCTGCTGAGTGCGCACGGCGAGGCCGCACGGCTGCGGGCGGCGGTGGCCCTGCTCGACGACGCGGACGACAGGCTGCGGACCCGGGCCGAGCTGACCGTGCGGCGGGCCCTGCCGTGGGGCGCACGGAGCCGGTCGGGGCCCGAGGCCGCAAGGCTGCTCGCCGAGGCCCGGCACCGCCTGGGCTGAGCCCCGGTGCCACCTGGCCCGAGCCACCCCGGTACCGGCTGGGCCGAGCCACCCCGGTACCGGCTGGGCCGAGCCACCCCGGTACCGGCTGGGCCGAGCCACCTCGGTACCGCTGGGGCTGCCCCCCTGGCACCACCTGGCCGAGCCACCCCGGTATCGCCTGAGCCGAGATGCCCACGTCGGGCAGCCCGGGCAGCCCGGGCAACCCGAAGCCACCCCGGCCGGGGCCCCGGCGCCCGGGAAGCCTTTGCTGCCCCTAGGTCTGCACGCGACCTCCTCATGACGATCCGTAGGTGCACACTGGACAGCGGGACGAGTGCGTGACTGCGGGGTGATGCAGATGCAGAGCCGTTTTAGGAGCGATCGGCGCCTGACCGTGCGGATGACGTTGACGCTGTTCCTGCTCGGGCTGCTGTACGTGGCGTTCGTCGCCGCGTTGATCGTGCTGCTCAAGTCCTGGCTGCTGGTCGTCGTCCTGGTGGGCGCGATGTTCGTGGCGCAGTTCTGGTTCTCCGACCGGATCGCGATGTTCGCCATGCACGGGCGGGTCGTGGAACGGGAGGAGTATCCCGAGCTGCACGCGGTCGTCGACCGGCTGTGCGCGATCGCGGACATGCCCAAGCCGGTGATCGCCGTGTCCAACATGGACATGCCGAACGCGTTCGCGACCGGGCGCAATCCCGACCATGCGGTGGTCTGCGTGACCACGGGGCTGTTGCGGCGGCTGGAGCCCGCCGAGCTGGAGGGCGTGCTCGCGCACGAGCTGTCGCACGTGGCGCACAAGGACGTCGCCGTGATCACGATCGCGTCGTTCCTCGGCGTGCTCGCGGGCCTCATCGTGCGGTTCGCCTTCTACTCGCAGCTCTTCGGCGGGGGCCGCAGGGACCAGAACACCGCCGCCGTCTTCGCCGTCGTGATGGCGGTCTCGGCAGCCGTGTACGCGATCAGCTTCCTGCTGATCAGGGCCCTGTCCCGGTACCGGGAGCTGGCGGCCGACCGGGCTGCCGCGCATCTGACCGGCCGGCCCTCGGCGCTGGCGTCGGCGCTCACCAAGGTCTCCGGGGACATCGCCCGGATCCCGACCAAGGACCTGCGCACGGCCCAGGCCTTCAACGCCTTCTACTTCACCCCCGCGACCGGAAAGGAGCCCGGCATCGAGCGGTTCTTCTCCACCCACCCGCCCCTGGAGCAGCGCCTGGAGCAGCTGGGCCGGATCTCCGCGGAGCTGGGCGAGGCGGCCGCGCCGGGCAAGGCGGGCTGAACGGGCGATGGCGGACGGGGTGCCGAGTGCGGTACCCATGAACGACGGGGAGTGCGGTGCCGGTGGATGACGGGGAGTGCGGTACTGGTGGATGACAGGGAGTGCGGTACTGGTGAATGACGGGGAGCCGAGTACGGCGCTGCGGAAGGCGGGCTGAACCTTGGGGCTGCTGGACATCCTGCTGGGCCGCACGAAACCCGTCGCGCCCAATCTCGACCAGCTGTTCGCGCTGCCGTCGGCGGCCGTGACGCTCGAGGCGGCGGCCGCCTTCACGCCGACCGGCAGCGGCGCGGTGTGCTTCGCCACGGTCGAGGGCGCGGCCTTCGAGCAGACCCACCGGGAGGTCCAGGCGCTGCTCGACGCGGACGCCGACCGCACCGGCCCCCCGGTGGAACTGCGCCGGGACGACTACGGCTACTCCTGGCTGGTCTCACAGCGGGCCCCCGACCAGCTGCCCCAGCTGGTCAACGACCTGCACGCGGTGAACAGCTCGATGGAGGTCAACGGCTTCGGCCCGCAGCTGCTGTGCTCCCTGGCCGCGTTCGCGGACGACGGCGGCCGCAGGCTGGCCCTCGTCTACCTCTACAAACGCGGCACCTTCTATCCGTTCGCGCCGCTGCCCGGCGCCGCCGAACGCCGCGACAACGCGCTGGAGTTGCAGGTGAAGGCGACCCTCGCGAACGACCTCAGGATCGAGCAGGACCTGAGCCGCTGGTTCCCGGTGTGGGGCGCCCCCGGTCTGTGACCGACGGCGCCCCACGGGCTCACCCCTGCTTCTCCCGCTCCTGACGCCGGGCCTCGAAGGGGCGCTCGCGGCGGTAGCGGCGCTCCCACTTGGCCTGGCGGTCACGGCGCTCGCGGTAGGCCCGGTAGGAGTCGGGCGGCGCGGCCGGGCCGGCCGGCGGGGCCGCGCCGGGCGAGCCCCGGCCGTGCTTCGCGTACAGATGGATCAGCGCGGCGGCGGCGAGCCACCAGACGTGGTTTCCGAATCCGAGGATCACCAGGACGACGGTCCCGGCGACGACGATGCCACCCATGACGGACCTCCGTGGGGTGAGTGTGGCGTGCGTGTGAGAAGGGGGACGTGTCGGCTTCGCGACGTTTGTTCAGCGTAGGGAGACCACTACCGCGCGTGCATCTCGTTTTCCGTGCGGCCCGGCGGTTGTGAGTGAATGACCCGTATGAGTGAACTCCCTGGATTCCCTTGCGAGTACGACGCCCTCACGTATGCGTACGACGGTGAACGGCTCAGCGCGGTGAGCGTCGGACCGCCCGGACGGGCGACCGTCGTCCTGCTGCACGGGGCCGGCAAGGGCAGCAAGGAGCGGCTGCTGCCCCTGCTCGCCGAGTTCGCCGCGCACGGCTGCCACGCACTGGCCTTCGACTTCTCCGGGCACGGGGAAAGCACCGGAGAACTCTCGGAGTTGAGCCTGCGACGCCGGTTCGAGCAGGCCGTGGCGGTGATCGGCACGCATGCGCCGGCCGGTGATCCGCTCGTCCTGGTCGGGTTCAGCATGAGCGGACAGACGGTGGCGGACCTCGCCCGCCACTACGGGCGGCGGGTGGCGGCCGTGGGCCTGTGCGCACCCGCCGTGTACGCGCCCCAGGCCTGGGAGGTGCCCTTCGGTGACGGCCGGGGCCGGTTCAGCGAGATCATCCGCACCCCCGGCAGCTGGCGCGGCTCGCCCGCCCTGGAGGTGCTGCGGGCCTACGAGGGACGCTCGGTGCTGGCGGTGCCGGGCAGCGACGCGGTCATACCGCCCGAGGTGACGGAGGCCGTGCAGGACGCGCTGTCGGCCCGCTCCCAGTACACCCGCTTCGAACTCCCGTACGCCGAGCACCGGTTGGGCCTGTGGTTCCGCGACCACGCCGAGGACCGCGGCAGGTTCGCCACCGCCCTGCTGAGCGGCCTCGACGAGCAGGGCTGGGCGGCGACGTACAGCTGGGTGGCCGAGCAGGTGCCGCAGGGCCGTACGGTCACCGACGCACGGCGCCTCGCGGGCGGCTGGTCGGCGCAGATGCGCGGACTCACCCTGGACGACGGGGAGGAGCTGGTGCTGCGCTCCTTCGTGCGGCCCTTCTTCCGGCGCCACGCCGCGGGCCTGCTGACCCGGGAGGCGTCCGTTCTCCGTCTGCTCGCCGGGCAGGAAGGCATCCCCGCGCCGGCCCTGGTCGCCGTGGACGCCACCGGCGACCACTGCGACCACCCCAGCCTGCTGATGACCCGGCTGCCGGGCCTGGTGCGGGTGGACCAGGAGGACGAGGCGGCCCTGGACCGGCGACTGGACCTGCTCGCCGCCCAGCTGGTCCGCATCCACGCGGTAGTCCCCGGGGAACGTCCGCGCGCCTACGAGGCCTGGACGTCCCCGGACCGGCTCGCCACCCCGGGCGGTGCGGTGTGGGAACGGGCGGCGAACCTGATCCGCCGCGACCCGCCGTCGTACCGGGGGCGCTTCCTGCACCGGGACTACCACCCAGGGAACGTGCTGTTCACCGGGGCCGGGGCGGGGCTGCGGGTGACCGGGGTCGTCGACTGGGTGGAGACCTCGTGGGGCCCCGCCGACCTCGACGTCGCCCACTGCTCCACGGCACTCGCCCTGCTGCACGGCCCCGCGCAGGGGCTCGCCTTCCGCGACCGGTACGAGGCGCAGGGCGGCTCCGGGCTCGCCGACGGCCCCGACCACCTGTACTGGCGGCTGCTAGACGCCTTGGCCTACGTCCCCGACGCCGAGAAACTGTCCCGGCCGTGGCGCGAGCTGGGCCGTACGGATCTGACGCCGCAGGTGCTGGGCGAGCGGCTGGAGGCGTACGTGGGCGGACTGCTGGAGCAGTACGGCTGAGGAGCCGTTCCGGGCCGAGCGATCGATCCCGGCCGAACGGTCGATCCCGGCCGAGCGATCGATCCGGGCCGAACGGTCGATCCCGGCCGAGCGGTCGATGCCGGCGGAACGGTCGCTCCCAGCGGAACGGTCACTACCTGCCGCGCAGTCGATCCCGGCCGAGCATTCGATCCCGGCCGGGAAGCTCTGCGGGCGGGCGCGGTTCCGCAGCCGCTGTCACATCGCCGCCACTCCCACGCCCCGCCGTCACACCCCCGGCTCCGCCGTCACCACGCCCGCCGCGATGGCCGCGCCGAGGGTGCGGTGGTCGGCGGCGGTCTGGTCGGCGTAGGCGAGGGCGAAGTCGGCGACGGCGTGGTCGAAGGTGTCGGCGGCGCCGAGGTAGGCGGCGATGGCTATGCGGTCGCCGGAGCGGGCGTGGGCGCGGGCCAGCGTGGTGCCGCACAGGCGGGCGTAGGCGAGCAGGCCGGCCGGGTCCATGCCGGCGACCTCGGCGGAGCCCTTCATGTCGCGCAGCTGGCGCCAGTAGAAGGCGCGGCCCTGCGGCCCGCTCATCCAGCCGAGGAAGATGTCGGTGGCGGACTGCAGCAGCCGCTGCCCCGCGACCACCCGGTGCCCGGGATGGACGTACGGTCCGCTCGGCAGGTGCTCCTCCAGCACCGAGGTCCGTGCCTCCTTGATCTGCAGGAACAGCGGATCGTCGGCGTCCCGCCCGGCGAGCAGCACGAGGAAGCAGCGCAGGCCGACGCTGCCGACGCCGACGATCTTGCGGGCGGCGTCCACGAAGCGGTAGCGGTCGAGGAGGTGGCGCCGCTCCTCGGGGAGGGTGGAGCGGTAGTCGCTGAAGATCTTGCGCAGGGAGGCCATGTCCGGGGCGCCGGCGGGTTCGAGGAGCGGCGGGTCGTGGACGATCCGGCGCCGCCCGTCGACCAGCTCCGTCAGCTTGCCGAGTGCCTGGAGGCTGGTGCGGCGGCGGGCCCGGGCGAGGGTGGACTCCAGGCGGCGCCGGCGCCGCACGGAGCGGACGAAGGGCAGCAGGCGGTCGGCGTCGACCTGCTCGTACCAGACGGCCAGCTCCCCGAGTCCGGCCAGCCGCCGTATCGCGGTGCGGTACCCGGTGGCGGCCGCGAGGGCCGCGGCCCGGGCCCGGGAGCTGCTGTGCCCGTTCTCCCGGGCGGCCGTGGCCACACTGGCCGCGAGCCGTTTGACGTCCCACTCGAAGGGGCCCGGGAAGGTCTCGTCGAAGTCGTTGAGGTCGAAGAGCAGGGCGCGTTCCGGGGAGGCGTAGAGGCCGAAGTTGAGCAGGTGGGCGTCGCCGCACAGCTGCACGGTGAGCCCGGTGTGCGGCTGGGCGGCGAGGTCGGCGGCCATCACCGCGGTGGCACCGCGCAGAAAGGCCAGCGGCGACGCGGCCATCCGCCCGTACCGGATCGGCAGCAGCTCGGGGAGCCGGTCGCGGCCCTGCCGCTCCAGCACGGCGACGGGTTCGGGCCTGTCGAGGGACGGGAGCCACAAGGCGTGCACGGAGCGGGGGACCTTCTTGCGGGCCTGTCTGCCGTGCCGGGCGCGGTCCTCGGGGGTGCCACGCTGCGGGCGGTCCTCGGTCGTGCTCATACGGCGGCCTCTTTCTGCGGTTCCCCCGCGTCTGCCGTCACCTCCTGCTCGCAGTGAAGTCCGCACGGGTGCACCGGCGCATGCGGACGGGGCCGAACGGGTGAAGCCGGATGTCAGTGGCATCGGCGACCATGCAGGCATGGACATCGTGGACGGGACGGGGAGGCCGGGCATGGGCGACGGACGGCGGCGGCACATCGGTACGGCGGAGCGGCGGGCCCGGCTCGCCCTGCGTCACCGTCTCGCGGGTACGGCGCGGGCGGGGGCGCCCGAGGAGGTGGCCGCCGCCCTGGTGGCGCTGCACGGCACGGACCCGGCGACGGTGTACCTGGCGGTGGCGGCGCGGCTGGCCGACCCGGCGAGGGCGGTCCCGGAGACGGAACGGGCCCTGTACGAGGACCGCACGCTCGTGCGCATGCACGGTATGCGTCACACGGTGTTCGTGTTCCCGACGGAGCTGACGGCCGTCGTGCACGCCTCGACGGGCCTTACGGTGGCCGCCCGCGAACGGGCCTCCCTCGTCAAGGACATGGCCAGGGCGGGCGCGCCGGACGCGGCCTGGCTGGCGGAGGTCGAGGCTGCCACGCTGGCCGCCTTGGACAGTCGCGGCCAGGCGACGGCGGCGGAGCTGGCGGCTGACGAGCCGCGCCTGCGCGAGCAGTTCGTGTACGCGGCCGGGAAGAGCTACGAGGGCGTGCACACGGTCTCCTCCCGTCTGCTGCGGGTCCTCGGTGTCGAGGGCAAGGTGGTCCGCGGCCGCCCGCTCGGCTCCTGGACGTCGAGCCAGTTCCGCTGGGCACCGGCACCGGAACATCCCGAACTGGACGCGGCCCGGGCGCAGGCGGACCTGCTGGACGGCTGGCTGAGAGCGTGCGGCCCGGCGACCGAGGCGGACCTGAAGTGGTGGACGGGCTGGCGCGTGACGGAGGTCCGGCGGGCCCTTTCGGCCATCGGCGCGCGGGAGGTGACCCTGGAGGAGGGCACGGGTTACGTCGCCGACGGTGACACGGACCCGGTGGCGGACCCCGAAGAGCCCTGGGCGGCGCTGCTCCCCGCCCTCGACCCGACGGCCATGGCCTGGCAGCAGCGCGACTGGTACCTCGCGCCGGACCTGCGCCCGGACCTCTTCGACCGCAGTGGCAACGTGGGGCCGACGGTGTGGTGGAACGGCCGGGTGGTGGGCGGCTGGGCTCAGCGCGCGGACGGCGAGATCGTCTGGCGGATCACCGAGGAGGGCGCCCGCCGCGAGGCCGGGACGGCGGTCGCGGCGCAGGCGGAGCGGCTGCGGGGGTGGCTGGGGACCACGAAGGTCACGCCACGCTTCCGGACGCCGCTGGAGCGGGAGTTGACGGCGTGACGCACCGGGTGCCCCGCATCGGCGCGGGGCACCCGGCACCGGTCTCACCGGCTGTAACGCATGAACGCCCGCACCATGTGGCACGTCGTGTCCGACGGCGGGTGCACACCGATCTTCTCCGCCGTGCTGCGGATCGTCTCGTTGCGGGCCTGGTTCGGCAGGTAGATCCCCGAGTCGAGCAGGGCTATGGCGAGGCGCATGGCCTTCAGACGCCGGTTGTGCGTGACGTACCAGTCACGCGGCCGCCCGGCCGGCAGCGGGCGCTTCTCCATCGGCACGTAGGGCGAGTCGAGCAGAACGGATCGCTTGGCGGTGGACTGGGTGGGCAACGGCTTGGACTTCAGAGCGGCAGCGGGCACAGGCATCCTCCTGTCGCGGTCAGGCACCCACCGGAACTCCCGGTGAGCCCCTCGAACACTGACTCCAGTCTACCGGTCGGCACTGACATCGAGGGAGTCCGCAGAGACCGACAAACATCCAGGTGAGGAGGTCAATTGACCGCCCGTCACAGCAGGTCCGGGTGATGCGCAAGAGACGGCGATAAATTCGAACAAGAACGATCGGCGAGGGTGCTTCGAGGCCCGGAAACCCGTCGGCGGTGCGGGGGTCCTCGAGGAGCCGGTAGATCATGGGCGGCCCCAGACGGGCCGACGCCGGTGCCCGTCAGCGGCAGGCGTCCGCCGACCGACCCGCGCCGCCCCCGTGGAAAGCCGCGTACGACCGCACTGCGACACAGAGCCACCCCACGTCGCACCCGCCCGCGACACCGGTGCGGGACGGTTCTCGCATACCGTGGGCCGCATGGAAATCTGGATCAATCCGGCCTGCTCCAAGTGCCGCAGCGCGATCGGCCTGCTCGACGCCGAGGGGGCCGACTACACCGTCCGCCGCTACCTGGAGGACGTGCCGAACGAGGACGAGATCAGGGCCGTGCTCGAGCGGCTCGGCCTCGAGCCGTGGGACATCACCCGCACCCAGGAGGCCGCGGCCAGGGAACTGGGACTCAAGGAGTGGGCACGGGACGCGGCTTCGCGGGACCGGTGGATCAGGGCGCTTGCCGAGCACCCCAAGCTCATCCAGCGCCCGATCATCACCGCCGACGACGGAACCGCGCTGGTGGCCCGCACCGACGAGGCCGTGCAGGAGGCGCTCTCCCGGCACAAGAAGTGAACCGCGCACAACTGCACTGTGATGCAGGTTACTTCAGTAACTTCTGCAACCGCTGAGTAACCACGTTCGGCATCTCGTACATAGCGGCGTACGCTCCCCGACCTCTTCAGGAGGCGCGTTATGTCGCGCAGGAGAACTCTCAGCACCAAGAAGAAGCTCGCGCTGCTCGTCAGTGCCGCTGCGGTGGCGGGCGGCGGGGCCTTCGCCCTGGCGTCCACCTCGAACGCCGCGCAGAGCCCGCAGAACGCCAAGACGCTGTCCGCCGGGGACTCGACCGTCTGCCAGGGGCTGGCCACGGCCCACGGCAACAACGACAAGTTCATCGCGGACCAGAAGGCGCACCCGGACGCGCAGTCGGCGGCCCGGATCGCCAACCGCGAGGCGGTCATCAAGCAGATCGAGGTCCAGCAGAAGGCGGCCGGCTGCACGGTTGGGGAGTCGGCTCAGGGCTCCCAGGCGGCGCAGAACGGCAACGGCCAGCAGGGCGGCGGTCAGCAGGCGGGCCAGCAGGGCAACGGCCAGCAGGCAGGTCAGCAGGGCAACGGCCAGCAGGCGGGCCAGGGCAACGGCCAGCAGGGCGCGCAGGCCGGCGCCGCGGGAGACAACGGCGCCGGCGCCGCCGCGGCCTCCGGCCAGCAGGTGTGCAAGGGCTCGACCGTCACGCTCTCCGGCGAGGGCGGCGCCCCGGCGGCGTCCAGCAGCCAGTTCCCGGCGGGGACGACCCTGAAGGTCACCAACCTGGACAACAACAAGTCCACGACGGTGAAGGTCACCTCGGTCTCCGGCAGCTGTGTCCTGCTCAACAACGCGGCCTTCGAACAGGTCCGGGAGCCGGGCAAGTTCCTCATCCGTCACGCGGTGATCGAGAAGGTGGGGTGAGGCTCAGGAGGCCGACAGGAAGTCGGTGAGGCGGCGGGCCAGGTCGGCGGGTGCTGCCTGCGGCAGCGCGTGGTGCGAGACGTCCGGCACAACGCCGGTCTCCACGTGCGGCAGCGCCGCGGCGGCCCGGGCCGCCACCTCACGAGGGTCATGGGTCCTGCTGTTCGCGGCCACGAGCAGCAGGACCGGCACGTCGAGGGCGCGCAGCGCCTGCGGTGCCGGGCGCGGGCCCGTCACCGGCTTTGCGGACGGAAATCCCGCGGCCGCCTCCTGGAGGGCGAGCCAGTCGGGATCCCGGGTGACTGTTCCCCCGGTCTCCCACTCCAGGAAGGCTCGGACCCGGCGGGGCGAGGGCCGCAGCAGCATCGGCAGGGCATGGAGCAGGTACGCCGCCCGGAATCCGGCGAAGCACCGGGTCGGATCCAGGAGGAACAGGCGGCGTACCCGGGCGGGTGCGCGCAGCGCGTAGTGCAGGGCGATCCAGGCGCCGTAGGAGTGTCCCCCCAGGTCGGCATCGGTCACACCGAGGCCGTCCAGGAGGGCGTCCAGCCAGGCGGCCAGGTCGGCGACCGTGCGGGGGTGGCGGTCGGCGGCCGGGCCGCCGAGGCCGGGGGCGCCGATCAGGTCGGGGGCGTAGACGCGGCGGGTGCGGGCCAGTTCCGCGGCCTGGGCGTACCAGGACGCGGAGGTTGCTCCGCCGCCGCCCGGCAGCAGGAGCAGCGCGGGCGCCTCCCGCGGGCCGCAGGCGTTGACCCGGGTGTCGCCGAAGGGCGTGGCGACCGTCAGCGCCTCGCGGTCCGCCGGCCATGCGGCCAGCACCTTGTCGTACGCGACACGGAAGGCATCGGCGTCGTACCCGCTCGTTCCCGGCATGGAGAATCCCCCTATTATCTCGCTCAGCAAGATACTCGTTCGGCGAGATGATACGCGCGGAGGACCCTTATGCCGACCCCGCCCAGCCCCGATCCGGCGCCCGGGATGGAGATCGTCCACCTGCTGCGCGCGGCCGCCGTCGAACTCGGCCTGCACAGCGCCCGGTTCGCACAGCACAACGGCATGCACCCCACGGACGTCCGGGCCCTGATCGCCCTCATGGACGCGCGGCGCGCGGGCGAGGAGACGACTGCCGGGCACCTCGGGGCCGTACTGGGGCTCAACTCCGCGGGGACCACCGCGCTCGTCGACCGGCTGGAGAAGGCCGGGCACGTGCGGCGGGTGCGCGCCGAACGGGACCGGCGCCGGGTCGTGATCGAGGTGGAGGAGCGCGCGGTCGAGCTGGGCCAGGCGTTCTTCGGGCCGCTGATCGAGCGGTCGGTGGAGCTGCTGCGTGCATACGACGAGCGGCAACTGGCGGCGATCCGGGGCTTCCTCGGCGGGGTGCGGGAGGCCGCCGCCGAGGGCCGCGCGTGAGTCCCACGGCGGGCCACGACCGCCCCCGTACCTCACCCGTCCGCGCCTCACCATGTGAGCCTCAGCACAGAAACACCAGGTAACACGGGGTTCACATTCGAGCAATGACCGGGAAATCGCCTGTTGACAGGCTGCCGGGCAGATCGACGCGGCGCCCCGGTGCCGCAGCGCCGCAGCACCCGCACCGAGTGCGCCCGACCCACCCCCGAAGGAGTGGCCCCCGTGACCTTCAAGGCCGAGTACATCTGGATCGACGGCACCGCGCCGACGGCCAAGCTCCGTTCCAAGACGAAGATCATCACGGGTTCCTTCGCCGGTCTCGACGCGCTGCCGATCTGGGGCTTCGACGGCTCGTCCACCAACCAGGCCGAGGGCCACTCCTCCGACCGCGTGCTCAAGCCGGTCTTCACCTGCCCGGACCCGATCCGCGGCGGCGACGACATCCTGGTGCTGTGCGAGGTCCTCGACATCGACATGACCCCGCACCAGTCCAACACGCGTGCCGCGCTGGCCGAGGTCGCCGAGCGGTTCGCCGCGCAGGAGCCGATCTTCGGCATCGAGCAGGAGTACACCTTCTTCGACGGCTCCCGCCCGCTCGGCTTCCCCGAGAACGGCTTCCCGGCCCCGCAGGGCGGCTACTACTGCGGTGTCGGCGCCGACGAGATCTTCGGCCGCGACATCGTCGAGGCCCACCTGGAGAACTGCCTGAAGGCCGGTCTCGGCCTCTCCGGCATCAACGCCGAGGTCATGCCGGGCCAGTGGGAGTTCCAGGTCGGCCCGCTCGCCCCGCTCGAGGTCTCCGACCAGATGTGGGTCGCCCGCTGGCTGCTGTACCGCACCGCCGAGGACTTCGGCGTCTCCGCGACCCTCGACCCGAAGCCGGTCAAGGGCGACTGGAACGGTGCGGGCGCGCACACGAACTTCTCCACCAGGGCGATGCGCGAGGGCTACGACGCGATCATCACCGCGTGCGAGTCGCTCGGCGAGGGCTCCAAGCCGCTCGACCACGTCAAGAACTACGGCGCCGGCATCGACGAGCGTCTGACGGGCCTGCACGAGACCGCCCCCTGGGACGAGTACTCCTACGGCGTCTCCGACCGCGGTGCCTCGGTCCGCATCCCGTGGCAGGTCGAGAAGGACGGCAAGGGCTACATCGAGGACCGCCGCCCGAACGCCAACGTCGACCCGTACGTGGTGACCCGCCTGATGGTGGACACCTGCTGCACCGCCCTGGAGAAGGCCGGCCAGGTCTGATCCGTCCCGCTTCGCACAGGGGCGCCCGCCGTGACGGCGGGCGCCCCGGCGGCGGATAGGGCGGCCCCAGACC
>NZ_JBFAET010000215.1:0-14513 GCF_040642095.1 Streptomyces sp. NPDC020362 | reverse complement strand
GCCCGGCCCCCCCACGCCAGTTAACCCCCCCCCCCGGCCCCCCCCACCCCCCCGGGGGGGCCCCCCCCCCCGGGGCCCGCCCCCCCCCCCGGGGGCCCCGGCCCCCCGCCACGTCCCGCACGAGTCGGGTCGACGTCCGCTCCGTCGCCCGGCTCACGACTGAGGGCGCCCCCTGGAACCAGGGGGCGCCCTCAGCGCCTACAGAGCCCTTGCGGGGGCGTCAGCCGTTCTGGCCGCCCAGGTGGTGCACCCGGACCATGTTGGTGGTGCCGGGGACGCCGGGGGGCGAGCCGGCGGTGATGATCACCGTGTCACCGGGGTTGAAGCGGCCCAGCTTGGCCAGCTCCTGGTCGACCATGTCGACCATTTCGTCGGTGCTGTTGACGAACGGGACGACGTGGGGCTCCACGCCCCAGCTGAGGGTCAGCTGGTTGCGGGTGCCCTCGTCGGTGGTGAAGGCAAGGATCGGCTGGGCCGCGCGGTAGCGGGACAGCCGGCGGGCGGTGTCGCCGGACTGGGTGAAGGCGATCAGCCCCTTGCCGCCGAGGAAGTCGGCGATCTCGCACGCCGCGCGCGCGACCGAACCACCCTGCGTACGCGGCTTCTTGCCCGGGACGAGGGGCTGCAGGCCCTTGGAGAGCAGCTCCCCCTCCGCCGCGGCGACGATCTTCGACATCGTCTTGACGGTCTCGACCGGGTAGGCGCCCACGCTCGACTCGGCCGACAGCATGACCGCGTCCGCGCCGTCCAGGATCGCGTTGGCCACGTCGGAGGCCTCGGCGCGGGTCGGCCGGGAGTTGGTGATCATCGACTCCATCATCTGGGTCGCCACGATCACCGGCTTGGCGTTGCGCCGGCACAGCTCCACCAGGCGCTTCTGCACCATCGGGACCTTCTCCAGCGGGTACTCGACGGCGAGGTCACCACGGGCGACCATCACGCCGTCGAACGCCAGGACGACGTCCTCCATGTTGTCGACCGCCTGCGGCTTCTCGACCTTGGCGATCACCGGGACGCGGCGGCCCTCCTCGTCCATCACGCGGTGGACGTCCTGCACGTCCTTGGCGTCCCGGACGAAGGACAGCGCGACCATGTCGCAGCCCATGCGAAGGGCGAAGCGCAGGTCCTCGATGTCCTTCTCGGACAGCGCCGGGACGTTGACCGCCGCGCCGGGCAGGTTGATGCCCTTGTGGTCGGAGACGACACCGCCCTCGATGACGATCGTCCGCACCCGCGGGCCGTCGACGTCCAGGACCTTCAGCTCGACGTTGCCGTCGTTGATCAGGACCTGGTCGCCGCGCGAGACGTCGCCCGGCAGCCCCTTGTACGTCGTCCCGCAGATCTGCTTGTCGCCCGGCACGTCCTCGGTCGTGATGACGAACTCGTCACCGCGCTCCAGCTCGACCGGACCCTCGGCGAAGGTCTCCAGGCGGATCTTGGGGCCCTGCAGGTCGGCGAGGACACCGATGGCCCGGCCGGTCTCCTTCGACGCGGCCCGGACGCGGTCGTACCGCGACTGGTGCTCGGCGTGGGTGCCATGGCTGAAGTTGAACCGGGCCACATTCATGCCGGCCTCGATCATCGAGACGAGCATCTCGTGGGAGTCGACCGCGGGGCCGAGAGTACAGACGATTTTCGAACGGCGCATGGGGCGATCCTATCGGTTTGTTTCGCTGCGGAATATTCCGTCTGGCGGAAGATACAAATGGGCGGACATGCGCTCAGGCGTGTTACTGCTGTGTATTGCTCAGCTCTTCTTTCCGACCAGTGCGTAGGTCTGTGTGGCGATCTCCAGTTCTTCGTCGGTCGGCACCACGGCGACCGCCACCCGCGCGGACTCGGGCGAGATCAGCCGCGGCTCGCCACCGCGTACGGCGTTCAGCCCGGCGTCGACCGCCAGCCCGAGCCCCTCCAGACCTGCGATCGCAGCCTCCCGCACCGGGGCGGCGTTCTCACCGACCCCCGCCGTGAACGCGACCGCGTCCACCCGGCCGAGCACCGCGTAATAGGCGCCGATGTACTTCTTGAGCCGGTGAATGTAAATGTCGAAGGCAAGCCGGGCCTCTTCGTCGCCCTCGTCGATGCGACGGCGGATCTCCCGCATGTCATTGTCCCCGCACAGGCCGAACAGACCGCTCCTCTTGTTGAGAAGAGTGTCGATCTCGTCCGTGGACATTCCGCCAACTCGCTCCAAATGGAAGATGACGGCGGGATCCAGGTCACCGGACCGCGTACCCATCACGAGGCCCTCCAGCGGCGTCAGCCCCATGGAGGTGTCCACGCACCGGCCCTTCTCCACCGCCGATGCCGAGGCGCCGTTGCCCAGGTGCAGCACGATCACGTTCACCTCGGAGGGGTCCTTGCCGAGCAACCGCGCGGTCTCGCGGGAGACGTACGCGTGCGAGGTGCCGTGGAAGCCGTAGCGGCGGATGCGGTGCCGGTCCGCGATCTTCGGGTCGATCGCGTACCGCGCCGCGGACTCCGGCATCGTCGTGTGGAAGGCCGTGTCGAAGACGGCGACCTGCGGCAGGTCGGGGCGCAGCGCCTGCGCGGTGCGGACGCCGGTCAGGTTGGCCGGGTTGTGCAGCGGCGCGACGGGGATCAGCCGCTCGATCTCGGTGAGCACCTCGTCGTCGATGACGGTGGGCTCGGTGAAGAACAGGCCGCCGTGCACCACCCGGTGACCGATCGCGGCCAGCTGCGGCGAGTCCAGACCCAGGCCGTCGCGGGTCAGCTCCTCGGCGACCGCCTTGAGCGCCGCGTCGTGGTCGGCGATCGGACCGGTGTGCTCGCGGGTCTCGCCCGTGGCGGCACAGGTGTGCCTGAGCCGAGAGGTCTGCTCGCCGATGCGCTCGACCAGGCCCACCGCCAGCCGGCTGCTGTCCTGCATGTCCAGCAGCTGGTACTTCACCGACGAGGAGCCGGAGTTGAGGACGAGGACACGGGTGGGGGAGGTCACTGCTCGGACGCCTTCTGGTCGAGGTGCTGGGCCTGGATCGCCGTGATGGCGACGGTGGTGACGATGTCCTGGACGAGCGCGCCGCGGGACAGGTCGTTGACCGGCTTGCGCAGGCCCTGCAGGACCGGGCCGACGGCGATCGCGCCGGCCGAGCGCTGCACGGCCTTGTACGTGTTGTTGCCGGTGTTGAGGTCGGGGAAGATCAGCACGCTGGCCTGCCCGGCGACCTCGGACTCGGGAAGCTTGGTCGCGGCGACGGACGGCTCCACGGCCGCGTCGTACTGGATCGGCCCCTCGATCTTCAGGTCCGGCCGCCGCGAGCGCGCCAGCTCGGTCGCCTCGCGCACCTTGTCGACATCGGCGCCCGAGCCCGACGTGCCGGTGGAGTACGACAGCATCGCGATCCGCGGCTCCACGCCGAACTGCGCCGCGGTGCCCGCCGACTGGACCGCGATGTCCGCGAGCTGCTCGGCGTTCGGGTGCGGGTTGACCGCGCAGTCGCCGTAGACCAGCACCTTGTCGGCCAGGCACATGAAGAAGACCGAGGAGACGATGGAGGACTCCGGCTTCGTCTTGATGATCTCGAAGGCGGGCCGGATGGTGGCCGCGGTCGAGTGCACCGAGCCCGACACCATGCCGTCGGCCAGACCCTCCTGGACCATCAGCGTGCCGAAGTAGTTCGCGTCGGAGACGACGTCGTAGGCCAGCTCCACCGTCACGCCCTTGTGGGCGCGCAGCCGCGAGTACTGCTCGGCGAAGGAGTCGCGCAGCTCGCTGGTGGCCGGGTCGATCAGCCGGCAGTCGCCGAGGTCGATGCCCAGGTCCGCGGCCTTCTTGCGGATCTGGTCGACGGGGCCGAGCAGGGTCAGGTCGCACACCCCGCGGCGCAGCAGCACCTCGGCGGCGTGCAGCACCCGTTCCTCGGTGCCCTCCGGCAGCACGACCCGGCGCTTGTCGGCACGGGCCTGTTCCAGCAGCTTGTGCTCGAACATCATCGGGGTGACCCGGTCGCTGCTCGGCGCCGAGACGCGGCGGGCCAGGTCGGCGGTGTCGGCGTACCGCTCGAACAGGCCGAGCGCGGTCTCCGCCTTGCGCGGGGTGGCCGCCGTCATCTTCCCCTCCATGGCGAAGAGGTGCTCGGCGGTGGGGAAGCTGGTGCCGGGGACCGAGATCACCGGGGTGCCCGGGGCTAGCCGGGCGGCCAGCGTGAGGATCTCCTCGCGCGGCACCTCGTTCAGGGTCAGCAGGACGCCGGCTATCGGCGGGGTGCCGGCGCTGTGCGCGGCCAGCGAGCCGACGACCAGGTCGGCGCGGTCGCCCGGGGTCACGACCAGGCAGCCCGGGGTCAGGGCGCCCAGGAAGTTCGGCAGCATCGCCCCGCCGAAGACGAAGCCCAGCGCGTCCCGGGCGAGCCCGGAGTCGTCGCCGAGCAGCACCTTGGCGTCGAGGGCGTGGGCGATCTGCGCGACGGTCGGCGCGGACAGCGCGGGCTCGTCGGGCAGTACGTACGTGGGCACCGGCAGCCGGTTCGTGAGCCGCTCGGCGATGTCGTCGCGGTCCTCGCGGGCCACCCGGTTGGCGACCATGGCGAGCACGTCGCAGCCCAGCCCGTCGTACGCCCGGTAGGCGTTGCGCGTCTCGGCCAGCACGGACTCGGCCGTCTGCCTGCGGCCGCCGACCACGGGGATCACGGAGGCGCCGAACTCGTTGGCGAGGCGGGCGTTCAGGGACAGTTCGTCGGGCAGCTGCGTGTCGGCGAAGTCGGTGCCGAGGACGAGGACGACGTCGTAGTCCCGGGCCACCAGGTGGAAGCGGTCGACCAGGGTGGAGACCAGCTCGTCCGTGCCCTGCTCGGCCTGGAGCGCGGACGCCTCGTGGTAGTCCATGCCGTAGACGGTCGCCGGATCCTGGGAGAGGCGGTACCGCGCCCGCAGCAGTTCGAACAGGCGATCGGGGCTGTGGTGCACGAGCGGACGGAACACGCCCACTCGGTCGACCTGCCGGGTCAGCAGCTCCATGACCCCCAGCTCGACGACCTGGCGGCCGTCGCCGCGGTCGATCCCGGTCACGTACACGCTGCGCGTCACGTGTGCACTCCATTCCCTGTGTCTCGGCGGTGATGTCCTGGTGGTGAAGTCTCGGCAGGCGAGGCCTCGGCGGTGGTGTTGCGATGCCTCGGCGGTGCTGTCTCGTCTGCGGCATAAAAATCGCCCACCAAGGTGAGCAGAACCCTCTTGACAATACCCCCGGTGCCGGTTAAGGCGCCCGTCAGGACTTCACCGCCCCGGCAGACGTGAAACAATCGCATTGGCTCACCGGTACCGACAGCGAGCAGGAGACACAGCACGATGCGCATCGGAGTTCTCACCGCAGGCGGCGACTGCCCCGGCCTGAACGCCGTGATCCGGTCGGTCGTGCACCGGGCGGTGGCGCAGTACGGCGACGAGGTCATCGGCTTCGAGGACGGCTACCGGGGTCTGCTCGACCGGCACTACCGATCCCTCGACCTGGACGGGGTCAGCGGCATCCTGGCCCGCGGCGGCACCATCCTCGGCTCCTCCCGCCTGGAGCGCGACCGGCTGCGCGAGGCCTGCGAGCGGGCCACCGACATGGCCGAGGAGTTCGGCATCGACGCGCTGATCCCGATCGGCGGCGAGGGCACCCTGACCGCGGCCCGCATGCTCTCCGACGCCGGTCTGCCGGTCGTCGGCGTCCCGAAGACCATCGACAACGACATCTCCTCCACCGACCGCACCTTCGGCTTCGACACGGCCGTCGGCGTCGCCACCGAGGCCATGGACCGCCTGAAGACCACGGCCGAGTCCCACCAGCGCGTAATGGTCGTCGAGGTCATGGGCCGGCACGCCGGCTGGATCGCCCTGGAGTCCGGCATGGCCGCCGGCGCCCACGGCATCTGCCTGCCCGAGCGCCCCTTCGACCCCGCCGACCTGGTCAAGATGGTCGAGGAGCGCTTCTCCCGCGGCAAGAAGTTCGCGGTCGTCTGCGTCGCCGAGGGCGCCCACCCCCTCGACGGCACCATGGACTACGGCAAGGGCGAGATCGACCAGTACGGCCACGAGCGCTTCCAGGGCATCGGCACCGCGCTCGCCTACGAGCTGGAGCGGCGCCTCGGCAAGGAGGCCAAGCCGGTCATCCTCGGCCACGTCCAGCGCGGCGGCGTCCCGACCGCCTACGACCGCGTGCTGGCCACCCGCTTCGGCTGGCACGCCGTCGAGGCCGCGCACCGCGGCGACTTCGGCAGGATGACCGCGCTGCGCGGCACCGACGTCGTGATGGTCCCGCTCGCCGAGGCGGTCACCGAGCTGAAGACGGTACCCAGGGACCGGATGGACGAGGCGGAGTCGGTCTTCTAGATCCTCGTCGGGGAACCGGGCCGGTTCGCCGGTTCTAGCCGTTCCGGTTCCCGGCCGCCGTCCAGAAGTTCTCGACGATCCGGTCGATGAATTCCCGGCCGGACTCACTGGCACTGGTGCTGCCGCCGCCCCAGCTGAGGGTGGCAGCCATGTGCCCCTGGTAGTCCTCGTGCAGCTCCTGCAACACGTCCTCCAGGACACCCCGGTCCAGGGGCGCGATCTTCGCCACCGGGCGCACATAGGCCTGCCAGCGGGTGGTCACCGCGCTGTGCAGCAGCTCGGCGAGCTTCGCCTCGCGGCCCGTCACGGCCACGAAGTCCTGCAGGGACAGCCGAAGCGCCTGCGCGAGCGCCGCCGACTGGCGCTCGTTGCCGCGCCACTCCCCGCTCTCCTCCATCCGCAGATACCCGGGCAGGTCCAGGCCGACGGCCCGGGCGATGTCCTCCGGTGCGGTCCCCTGCGCGACGCGGTGCTCGCGCAGGGTCCGGGGCCTGCTGATCAGCTCACCCGGAGAGCACCACAACACCCCGGCGAGAGCGGTGAGCTCGGGACTGCCGGGGGCTGTGATCCCGCGCTCCCAGGAGATCACCAGGTCGGGCGTGACGTACGACAGCCCGTACGAGGCCCTCATGCCGTAGGCGACATGCTCGGGCCCCATGCCGAGAGCGGCACGGAGCCTGCGGGCGGCCGGGGCGTTGAACGGAGGGGCCGGTGGGTTCGGCCGGGCTGAGGGTTGGCGCACTCCGCACAAGCTAGGGGTGCCCCGACGCGGTGACTACGGGCCGTTCCGCCAGGATCACTAATTGTAGGAACGTACGGTTCCGGCCGTTCGGTACGTTCCGGCCGTTCGGTAGGTAACGGGCAGATCACCGCCGTCCGTCATCCCTTGACCGCGCCGCCCAGGGCGAAACCACCCCCCAGCCGCCGCGCCACCAGCACGTACAGCAGGATCACCGGCGTCGAGTAGATCACGGAGAACGCGGCGAGCTGCCCGTACGCCACCATGCCCCGGTTGCCGAAGAACTCGTTGATGCCGACCGAGGCCGGCATCCGGTCCGGCGTGAGCAGGAGCATGAAGGGGACGAAGAAGTTCCCCCACATCATCACGAACGAGAAGACCGTGACGACGGCGACGCCGGGCCCCGTCAACGGCAGCACGATCCGCACGAGGGACTGCAGCGACGACGCCCCGTCCGTCCAGGCCGCCTCCTCCAGCTCCTTCGGCACCGAGTCCATGAAGTTCTTCATCAGCCAGATGGCGAACGGGAGTTGGGAGGCGGCGAAGAAGAGGATCGTCCCCTGCAGGGTGTCGATCAGATTCACCCGGACGAACAGTGCGTAGACCGGCACCATGATCGCGGTGATGGGAAGACTCGTCGCGAACAGGATCGTCAGCAGGAACGGCCGGTTGAGCCGGGACCGGAAGCGGGACAGGGGATAGGCGGCGAGGGCCGCGCAGACGACGGTCAGCGCGGTCGCTCCCCCGCACAGGATCAGACTGTTGAGCAGCGGGGTGTAGACGATGTCCGGGGTGAGGATCGCGTCGAAGTTGCCGGACGTGACCCCGTCGGGCAGCTTCACCTTCAGGTCGGCGTGCGGGTCCACGGAGGACAGCAGCACCCAGGCGAGGGGCAGCGCGAAACCGAGGGCCACGGCGATCAGCCCGGCATCGGCGGCGAGCTGGCGCGAGCGGCGTTGTCGGGGCATGGCCGGTCCTACACCTCCGTGCGCAGCAGACGCAGATAGACGACGGAGAACAGGGACCCGACGAGCAGCAGGAGCAGGGCGACGGCGGTGCCGTACCCGATCATGCTGTTCTGGAAGGCCTGTTCGTACATGAACAGCGGCAGGGTCTGGCTCCTGTCGCCGGGCCCGCCCCTGGTCATCACCCAGATCAGCCCGAACACGGAGAGCGTCTGCAGGGTGTTGAGCATCAGGTTGGTGCCGATGGACCGGCGGATCATCGGCAGGGTGATGTGCCACATCCGCCGCCAGCCGCCCGCCCCGTCCACCTCGGCGGCCTCCGTGATCTCGCTCGGTATCCCGTCGAGCGCGGCGGAGTAGACGAGCATCGAGAACGCCGTGCCGCGCCAGACGTTGGCGAAGGAGACGGCGAGGATGGGCAGGGTGAACAGCCAGTTCTGGCGCGGGAGATGGAGCCAGCCCAGGATGGCGTTCAAGGTTCCCTCCCGCCGGAAGAAGGCGTAGAGCAGGAACCCCGCCACGACCTCCGGCAGCACCCAGGCGGTGATGACGATCCCGCCGGTGAGGGTGCGCACCGGCGGGGAGGCTCGTTTCATGAGTGCCGCGAGGGCCAGCCCCAGGGTGTTCTGCCCGACGAGCGAGGACAGCACTGTGAACACCAGGGTCAGCCACACGGCGTTGAGGAACGCGTCGTCCCGAAAGGCCCTGCGGAAGTTGGCGAGGCCGACGAAGGAGGAGTGCGCCTGGCCGGTGAGCTGGAGGTCGGTGAAGGCGATGTACACGCAGTAGGCGATGGGACCGGCGAGGAAGAGGAGCAGAAGGACCAGGGCGGGGGTGAGGGGGAGGGCGCGGCCGATCCGCCGGTGGAGCCTCACTTGTGGACCACTTGGCCGTCGGTGACGTCCTTGAGCGTGGCGTCGTAGCCGCTCGCCGCCTTCTCGGCGGACTGATCACCGGTGGTCACCCCTTCCATGGCCTCCTGGACGGCGGTCGACACCTTCGGGTACGCGGGATAGGCGGGCCGGTAGTGCGTGCTCGCGACGAGATCGGTGAAGAACTTGATGCCGGGCTGGGCGGTGGCGTACGCCGGGTCGGCGGCGACGTCCTTGCGCACGGCGATCCCGGAGTTGGCGATGTACCACTTCCGGGCGTTGTCCTTCGTCTGCAGGGTCCTGATGAAGTCGAAGGCCAGGCCGGGGTGGGCCGCCTTGGCAGGGATGGCCCAGGTCCAGCCGCCGGACATGCTCACCCTGCCCGGGGCCTGGCCGTGCTGGCTGGGCATGTGGGCGAGGCCCAGCTGCTCGGACCAGTCCTTCCACTCGTGCCCGCTGCCCGGCAGCCAGGCCTGCGGCAGCCAGGAGCCGTCGAGGTCGATGCCGAGCCTGCCCCGGGGGAGAAGCTCGCCGTTGACGGTGGTGGCGAAGTTGGGATCGAGGGCGTCGGAGACGTCGGGGCCGAGCTTCTCCTCGTACACGGTCTCGACGAACTTCAGCGAGTCCCTGAAGCCCTGGCTCCCGGCGATCCACTTCTTGCTGCCGCTGTCGTACAGGGGGTCCGCCGTCCCGTCACCGGTGCCGTACAGGAGCATCTCGAAACCCTGCATGGTCGCCCGCTCACCCGCCGGCTTGCCGGTGTAGACGTTGAGGGGGGTGACGCCGGGCACCTTCTGCTTGATGGTCCGGGCGGCGGCGAGGACCTCGTCCCAGTTCCTCGGCTGCCAGCCGGTGGGCAGGCCGGCCTTCCTGAAGACGCGCTTGTCGAACCACAGCCCCCGGGTGTCGGTCCCGTCCGGCACGCCGTACGTCTTCCCGTCCTCGCCTCTCGCGGCGTTCTTGGCGGTGTCGATGAACTGCTGCCAGTCGGGCCACTTGGCGAGGTACGGGTCGAGGGGCTTCAAGTACCCGCTGGTGATGTCCGAGTTGATGAGGAAGGTGTCCTCGTAGACCAGGTCCGGGGCGGTCCTGGGGGAGCGGAGCATCTGCTGGAGCTTGGTGTAGTACTCCGAGTCCGGGGCCTTGACGGGGACGAACTCCACCTTCTTGCCGGGGTACTTCTTCTCGAACTGCTTCTTGATGCCGGCGAGGTAGGTGTCCATCACCTTGATGGAGTTGTCGGTCGACTGCTTGTACGAGACCTTCAGGGTGTTCGGACTGCTGCCGGAGCCGCTGCCGCAGGCGGTGAGCGCGGTGGCGGCGAGTGCGGCGGCGAGGAGGGGGGTGAGGGCGGCGGTGGGGCGCACGGGCATGACCTCCTGCGGACTCACTTCGGGGTGACGCGGGAATGGCTGCCGTGTGAACGTAGGAGGAGTGGTCTAGTCAGGTCAATGCGTCTGCGCGGGATCGGCCTCACCCGGTTCGCCGCCGGGGCCCACGAGCGGGCGGGCTCCACCCGGGAGGCCGCGCAGGTCCGGTGCAGGGCCCGGATCACTGCCCCTTCACCCAGCGGTACTGCAACTCCGGGCGCCCCACCGTCCCGTACTGCGGGCTGCGTACCGCCCGTCCGGCGTCCACCAGGTGCTCCAGATACCGGCGCGCCGTGATGCGCGAGATGCCGACCGCCTCGGCGACGCCGGTCGCGGTGAGGCCGACGGCGCTGTCCCGCAGGGTCACGGTGACCCGCTCCAGCGTCGGCGCGCTCAGCCCCTTCGGAAGCGCCGCCGGCGCCGGCGCCCGGAGCACCGCCAGCGCCCGGTCCACCTCGTCCTGTCCGCTCGCCTCGCCCACCGCCCCACGGAACTCGGCGTACCGCACCAGCCGGTCCCGCAGCGTGGCGAAGGTGAACGGCTTCAGGACGTACTGGACGACCCCCAGGGAGACCCCTTCGCGGACCACGGCCAGGTCCCGTGCCGACGTCACCGCTATCACGTCCGTGTGATGCCCGGCCGCCCGCAGCGAGCGCGCGAACTGAAGGCCGTGCACGTCCGGCAGGTGCAGATCCAGCAACAGGAGATCCACGGCCGTACGGTCCAGGATCCGGCGTGCCTCCGCGCCCGTGTGCGCCTTGCCGACCGCGACGAAGCCCGGCACCCGGCCCACGTAGAGCACGTGTGCGTCGGCGGCCACGGGATCGTCCTCGACCACGAGGACCCGGATGGGCTGCGTGTTGGTCACGTGTCGCCTCCCGGCGCAGGGGAGGGTCCGACCGCCGCGCGCAACGGCAACCGCACCTCGAACACCGCTCCGCCCTCCTCGGCCTCCGTCACCGTCAGTGTCCCGTCGAGCCGGCCGACCGTCTGACGGACCAGGGCCAGACCCAGGCCGCGCCCGCCGGGTCCGGTCGGCTTCGTCGAGAACCCCCGCTGGAATACCAGGTCGGCATGGGCCGGGTCGACACCGGGCCCGGTGTCCGAGACGCGCAGCACCAGTTCGCAGTCCGAGGCGTACGCCGTCACGGTGACCCGCGCTCCCGCACTGCCCTGTGCCGCGTCGACCGCGTTGTCGATCAGATTGCCGAAGACCGTCACCAGGTCCCGCGCCGACAGCTCGGGCGGGAGCACGCCGTCGTCGAGGCGGCTGTCCGCCGACACCACCAGCTCCACGCCCCGCTCGTTGGCCTGTGCCGTCTTGCCCAGCAGCAGCGCGGCCAGCACCGGTTCGCTCACCGCCGCCACCACCTGGTCGGTCAGCGCCTGGGCCAGCTCCAGTTCCGCCGTCGCGAACTCCACCGCCTCCTCGGCCCGGCCCAGCTCGATCAGCGAGACCACCGTGTGCAGGCGGTTCGCGGCCTCGTGCGCCTGCGAGCGCAGGGCCTGGGTGAAGCCCCGCTCCGAGTCCAGCTCGCCCATCAGGGACTGGAGTTCGGTGACGTCGCGCAGGGTGACCACGGTGCCCCGGCGCTCTCCACCCGACACCGGTGAGGTGTTCACGACCAGCACCCGCGACGCCGTCAGATGCACCTCGTCCACCCGGGGCTCCGACGCCAGCAGCGCCCCGGTCAGCGGGACCGGCAGGCCGAGGTCCGCGACCGATGCGCCGATCACGTCCCCCTCCTCGCCCACGCCCAGCAGCTCCCGGCCGCCGTCGTTGATCAGCGCCACCCTGTACTGCCCGTCCAGCATCAGCAGCCCCTCGCGGACCGCGTGCAGCGCCGCCTGGTGGTAGTCGTGCATCCGGCTCAGCTCGGTCGCGTTCATGCCGTGCGTGTGGCGGCGCAGACGCGCGTTGATCACGTAGGTGCCGACCGCACCCAGCAGCAGGGCTCCGCCCGCGACCGCGAACAGCGCCGTGACCTGGTCCTGGACCCGCTCGCTGATCGCCTCGACCTTGATCCCTGCGCTGACCAGGCCGATGATCCGGCCGTTGTCCGTCACCGGGGTGACCGCGCGGACCGAGGGGCCGAGCGTGCCGGTGTACGTCTCGGTGAAGGTGTGGCCGTGCTGCGCGGGGCCGATGCGGCCGAGGAAGGGCCTGCCGATCTGCTTCCGGTCGGGGTGGGTCCAGCGGATGCCGTCCGGAGTCATGATCGTGACGAAGTCGACGTTCGTGTCCCGCATGACCTGGAGCGCGTACGGCTCCAGGGCCCTGGTGGGAGTCGGCGTGTGGATCGCCGAGCGGACCGAGGGCGAGTCCGCGACCGAGCGGGCCACCGCCGTCACCTGGCGGACCGCTGCGTCCTCGGCCTGCCGCTGGTCGCTGACGTAGGTGAACAGCGCGTACCCGGCCACGACCACCGCTATCAGCACGGCCTGCATGGCGAAGAGCTGGCCGGCCAGGCTGCGGGGGCGGGGGAGGGACGGGAGACGCATGCCAGCAGTGTGCCTCCCGGGTCAAGCATGAACTAAATGAACGGAAGGGTGACCGCCCTCACAGGCCGGGAGATAGTCACGGCATCCCCCACAACGCCCGGACGTGAGCCGCACGCCGGTGATGCCGACGAAGACGTCAAGGAGGGCAGCCGTGGCCGCCACTTCCCCCGATACGGCACCTGCCGCAGCCCGTGTGAAGCGGGACCGTACTCATTACCTCTACATCGCCGTCATCATCGCGGTGGTGCTCGGTATCGCCGTGGGGCTCATCTGGCCCGATGCGGGCGTCGAGCTGAAGCCGCTGGGCACCGGCTTCGTGAACCTGATCAAGATGATGATCTCGCCGATCATCTTCTGCACGATCGTCCTCGGGATCGGCTCCGTACGGAAGGCCGCCAAGGTCGGCGCCGTCGGCGGTATCGCCCTCGTCTACTTCACGGCGATGTCGCTCGTCGCCCTCACCATCGGGCTCGTCGTCGGCAATGTGCTGCACCCCGGTGACGGGCTCCACCTGACCGAGGCGCTCAAGCAGACCGGACACGCACAGGTCGCCGGCGATGCGCTGCCGCCCGTCGACTTCGTGCTCTCGATCATCCCGACCACCTTCGTGTCCGCGTTCACCCAGCAGCAGGTCCTGCAGACCCTGCTGGTCGCCCTGCTCGCCGGGTTCGCACTCCAGGCCATGGGGCCGTCCGGGCAGCCGGTGCTGCGCGGCATCGAGCACATCCAGCGGCTGGTCTTCCGCATCCTGTCCATGGTCATGTGGGCCGCGCCGATCGGTGCCTTCGGCGCGATCGCGGCCGTCACCGGCTCGGCGGGTCTGGACGCACTGAAGAGCCTCGCCGTGCTGATGTTCGGCTTCTACGTGACCTGCTTCCTGTTCGTCTTCATCGTGCTCGGCGCGGTGCTGCGGCTCGTCTCCGGACTGAACGTCTTCTCCCTGTTCAAGTACCTCTCCCGGGAGTTCCTGCTGATCCTGTCCACCTCCTCCTCGGAGTCCGCACTGCCGCGGCTCATCGCGAAGATGGAGCACCTGGGCGTCAGCAAGCCCGTCGTCGGCATCACCGTGCCGACCGGCTACTCCTTCAACCTCGACGGCACCATGATCTACATGACCATGGCCTCGCTCTACATCGCGGACGCCCTGGGCACGCCGATGTCCGTCGGAGAGCAGATTCCGCTGCTGCTCTTCCTGCTGCTGGCCTCCAAGGGCGCGGCGGGCGTCAGCGGTGCGGGCCTGGCCACGCTGGCCGGCGGTCTGCAGTCGCACAAGCCCGCGCTGGTCGACGGCGTCGGCCTCATCGTCGGCATCGACCGGTTCATGAGCGAGGCACGCGCGCTGACGAACTTCGCGGGCAACGCGGTGGCCACCGTGCTGATCGGCACCTGGACCAAGGAGATCGACAAGGAGCGGGTGCGGCAGGTGCTGGCCGGGGAGCTGCCGTTCGACGAGACGACGCTGCTGGACGAGGATGCCGCTCCCGCCGGCGCTCCGGAGAAGGAGCTGGCCGAGGCGTAGGCGCTCCGTCGGGCAAACCGGTTCGGCAGCCGCGGGCGGTGGGGGCCGGTCGTGCCCACGCGGCAGAGCCGCACATCGATACCGCCCCGCGCCCCTTGAGGTTGGCGCCCCGCGCCCCTCGCACACTCCGGACGTCCGGCCCGGCCTGAACCCGGGCCGGGCGTCCGGCACCACCGCCGGGCGGCTGAGCCTCTCCCCCCTTTGTGCTCAGCC